>JAFPYA010000385.1 GCA_017412445.1 Clostridia bacterium | reverse complement strand
TTGACCGCAGCTTGTGTGGGCTTATGCGTCTTTTGAGCGGCGCGGCGACCTGAGCGTATTTTTTTACCATGTTTTCAACGCTTCTGACGTTCATTCTGCGTTTTTGAAGCGACAGAAACAGTGCGTTTTCGTTGCCTTCAGCGGCTTCTATCAGCTTTCTTTCCTCAATATAATCACTTAGAGCAGGTATGATTTCATCCGGCAGGTACAGAATAGCCTGATTTCCGCCTTTTCGGGTTACTACAAAGCTTTTATGCTCAAGGTTTATGTCGTCTATGTCTATGCCCACAAGCTCGCTTACGCGTATGCCGGTACCTAAAAACAATGAAACTATGGCGAGATCTCGCTTTGAGGTGATTTTGTTAAATTTTTGTTGCTGCGCGCTCATTCTTTCTCCGTTGCGTAATACATTTAACATTCTGTTAACTTCATCGGTGTCAAGTCGGAGTATAGGTTTTTCGTGGCGGGTTGGAGCGTCGATAAGCGCGCTTATATCTGACGTAATCTTGCCTTGGCGAAACAGCCATTTGAAGAATACGCGAACCGTGTAGAATTTGCGTTGTTTGCCTTGCTCCTGATTTGTGGTCATTTCATCGTTTTCATTGAAGTAAAGCGTCAGATAGTCCATATAAAGCGCAATGTCGCGAGCGGTCAGGCTCTTAAAGTCATCGTCCGTCCAGGCTACTAAATCTTTGTTTGCAAAGCGGGGATTTTCTTTTTGAAGATAACGAAAGAAAACTCTGAGGTCACAAGCGTAAGCGTAGCGCGTGAGAGCCTGAGTTGTGTCGTTAAGCGATAGCATAAAATCGAAAGCAGCGTTAGGGAGTTCGGAAACGATGTTACGCGTCTGTTCGCGCAGATAAATCTCACGTTGAGCGGTATACGAGTCTTTATTGGCCATTTTGGTGCCCTCCAAGGTCAAACTATTCGTAAAAGCTGACTTTTGCGAATAGTTAGATTATATCACCCACCTATCGCTTTGTCAAGATACATATAAAAAGATTCGACCGGTAAAGATCGAATCTTTGTGATGAATTTGTATGGATCAGGCTTTAGACGCCAACAGCTCGGCAATCTCTACGCAGTTGGTCGCCGCACCTTTTCGTATCTGGTCGCCGCAGCACCACAGTGCTATGCCGTTGTCGCCGTTTATGAGATCCCTGCGCACGCGGCCAACGTAAACCAAATCCTGATCAGAGGTATCCAGTGGCGTCGGATAATTTCTGCCGTCTATATCGCTTGCGAGCCTGCAGCCAGGCGCTGTCGCAATCGCCTGCTCGGCTTCCGCGATTGAGAGCGGCTTATCGAGCTTAAGCTGCACGCTGATTGAATGCGAGCGCATAACGGGAATTCTTACGCAGGTGCAGCAAACCTTGAGCTCCGGCAGATGCATTATTTTTCTGCCTTCGTTCTGCATCTTCATTTCTTCGGTGGTAAAGCCGTTGTCAAGCTCGCTGCCTATCCACGGTATGGCGTTTGAAAGTATCTGACACGGGAATATTTTGCTGACCTTGGGTTCGCCGCTTACCTCGCTTTTAATCTGCGCTTCAAGCTCTTCTATGCCTTCACGCCCCGCGCCCGAGACAGCCTGATACGTACTTGCGACCATCGTCTCTATCTTGCGTATGCGCGCAATGCCGCTTATCGCCATAAGCGTAACTATTGTGGAGCAGTTCGGATTTGCGATTATGCCTTTATGCTTGAATGCGTCGTCGGGATTAATCTGCGGAACGACAAGCGGTACATTATCGTCAAGCCTGAACGCGGACGAGTTGTCGATAAATACCGCGCCCGCCGCGGTTATCGCGGGAGCAAATTTCTGCGCCATGGCGTTGCTGACTGCGCCCAGCACAAAATCCATGCCATTAAAGGAGGCATCGGTTGCTTCTTCGATTACTATTTCTTTTGAGCCGAAATGTGTGATTTTGCCTGCGCTGGACTTGCTTGCAAGCGCCTTGAGCTCTCCGACGGGAAAGTTTCTTTCGGCCAAAACTTTAAGCATTTCCTGCCCGACAGCGCCCGTTGCGCCAAGAACGGCGATGTTCCACTTTTTCATAATCAATCCTCCAATAACATTGCAAAATAGTCGTTTGTATCGTTTAGAGCAAGCTTAAGCTCCTTAAAGGTTATGCGATTTGTCTCTATAAGAGCAAATCCATCGGCATTTTCGGTTACGTGCGCGATTCCTTCAAATCTACCGGCGCAATTCTCTGGAACTCTGATATAATATGTTTTCTTTGCGGAATTGTCCGCTGAGCCCTCGGTGAAGCCCTCGGGCAGCATCCTTTTTTCGCTCATCATTATCGCGTATATGTCGCGGATGATATTGTTTGCAGTAGGAAACTTGCCTGCGCCCTGACCGGTGAAGCCGAAAGTACCTATGCGCTTACCGCTGTACCAGGCGTAATTCACATTCAGGCGAATGCTGCCTTCTGGTGAATCGGCGCCGAAAAGCTTCGGTATAACGTAGGCCTGAAGCTTGCCATCGCTTATCTCGGCGCCCGCTATAAGCTTTATCGTACCGCCCTTACATTTTGCGTATTGAACATCCGTCTTAGTGATTTTGCTTATTCCGTAGCACGGTATGCTGTTTTCAAGGGGCATACGGCCAAAAGCAACGGCGCATGAAAGCATAAGCTTTCGCATTGTGTCGAGCCCGTCCACGTCGCTCGAAGGATCTCTTTCTGCATAACCGA
>JAFPYA010000384.1 GCA_017412445.1 Clostridia bacterium | reverse complement strand
TTCAAAAGCCGCTCCAAACTCACTCGACCGTTAAACTCTCGAAATTAACTGTCTTTAAGCTTTTTGTTCTCTGTATCGTTTTCAAGGTCCGCAACTAACCACTCATCGGTGGAAAGCTTGTTTATTATATCAAAGACCCCTCTATTTGTCAAGAGGAAATTTTCAAGTTTACGTATCATTTACAATTCAAGGTTTTGTACCACGGAATATACGAAAACTACGTTTACAAGCGATGCATAAGCGTGTATAATTTCTACATATTTATGAAAGGCGGGCACAGTGATGGGCATCATCGAAACCGACAAAGAGTACGTGGCCGGCACATACAAGCGCTTTAACGTGGCGCTGGTGAAGGGCGAAGGCGCGAAGGCCTGGGACGAAAACGGCAGGGAATACATAGATCTTGGCAGCGGCATCGCCGTGAACATTTTCGGCTACGGCGACCATGAATGGAAGCAGGCCGTGGAAAAGCAGCTGGACGCGATACCTCACTCCTCAAACCTGTACTACACCGAGCCCTGCGGAAAGCTTGCGAAAATGCTGTGCGAGCGAACCGGCCTCAAAAAGGTGTTTTTCGGCAACAGCGGCGCCGAGGCCAACGAGTGCGCGGTGAAGGTGGCGCGCAAGTACGCCCACGACAAATACGGCGACGAGAGCCACTCCACGGTGATCACGCTGATCAACTCCTTCCACGGGCGCACGCTGGCAATGCTGTCGGCGACGGGTCAGGAGCATTTTCATCAGCACTTCGGGCCGTTCACGCCTGGCTTCGTGTACGCAAAGGCCAACGACGTCGAGGGCCTCAGGCAAATCAGCCGCGAGAACGCCTGCTGCGCGATAATGCTGGAGATGGTGCAGGGCGAGGGCGGCGTGATGCCGCTTGAAAATGACTTTGTGAAGGCCGCCGAGGAAATCTGCCGCGGAAACGACATGCTGCTTATAGTCGACGAGGTGCAGACCGGCAACGGCCGCACGGGCAAGCTGTACAGCTACATGAACTTCGGAATCAAGCCCGACATAGTGACCACGGCCAAGGGGCTTGGCGGCGGGCTGCCCATAGGCGCGTGCATGATAGGCGAAAAGGCCGAGCGCACGCTGGGCTTCGGCGACCACGGCTCCACCTTCGGCGGCAACCCGACGGTGTGCGCGGGCGCGGTGAGCATACTCGAGCGGCTGACGGACGACGTGCTCAGCGAGGTCGAAAAGAAGGGCTTATATATAAGGAAGAAACTTGAGGGCGCGAAGGGGCTTAAGTCCGTAAGCGGCATGGGGCTTATGCTGGGGCTCGATACCGAGGGCAGCGCGGGCGAGATTGCAAACGCGTGTCTCGAGAACGGGGTGCTGGTATTGACCGCAAAGACGAAAATCAGGCTGCTGCCGCCGCTGACGATAAGCTACGGGGAGCTTGACAGGGCTATAGGCGTACTGAGGGAACAGATAGAGTTAAGGGCGAAGTAAATAGATGCTTTTCGGCGCGGGCGCGGCTGAGGCCGGGCTCGCGCCCTTCGTTCAAAATGAATCAAAGATCCATTTTGAACGGTTGTATTATTTTGTGCGGAGTGAGGGTTTGGCATAAACGGCAAAGTTTTGAAGTGAGCGTGACAGGTTAACGGTTTTTGCTGAAATCTCTGCGGAGATTTCCGGGCGCAAAAACCGCAAGGACATGATTTTCACTTACGGCGGGCAAGCTCGCCTTCGCTCAAATCATTCCTCGCGGCGTACATGCCGCCGCTGCGGATTATAGTTGGAAGGGTTGCGACCCCTCCAAACCTCTCTTAGGCTTTTTCACTGATTCTGCTAAGTTATTCTGTAAACAAAATGTAATTTTTTCTGTTGACACGCCCTCATGACGCAGATATAATCATCGTGGACGATTATTTTTCGGGAGGCAGCTATGGTGAAAACAGGACGGCGAGCCGTGATTGTGCAAAGCGGAGCGGCGCGCATGCTTGCGGCGCTTAGCGCATTAAGGGGCGCTGTGAGCGCGGCGGGCATCGTGTGGCTGATATACGCGGTGATAAAGACGCTTGAAAACGAGCGCTTTCTTGAGGGCGTGATTGGCTCATCGCTCTACGGGTATCTCAACGCGCTCACATATCCGTTTTTTGCCGAGATATTCATAGCCGCGGCTGCCGTGCTCATATTTATTTTCGTGATATACGTGCTTACCGCCGTAGGCTCTGTGATGGCGCTTGGGCGATCCCGCAAGGGCACGGAGCTTTGCGTGAAATGCTGCTCCATTCGCAGGATAAGCGCAATAGTGCTGTTTGCGCTTTACACCGCGTTCATGCTGTTCGGCATGCTGTCGACCACAGGGGAGAACGACTATTTCTTCGCGTACTTTTTGCTCTTTGCGCTCACGGACGCGGGCATTAT
>JAFPYA010000383.1 GCA_017412445.1 Clostridia bacterium | reverse complement strand
GTCGGTCTTCAGGCGCTCTATGCCGCTTGCGCGGGTTTCACAGGAGGCGGTTACTTGGGTCAGGCGCATTTTGTGGGCGTTAAGCTCCTGCTGGGCGCTCCTTGCGCGGCTCTTGAGCCTGCTCGCGCCGTCCCTGAGCTCGAGCGCCCTGTCGTATAGGCTACGGGCAGTCTCGCCCGGGGCTATGCTTCGCTGCTTCAGCTCGTCTCTGAGCGTTTCAAAGCTCTGCCTGGTCGCCTCAAATTCGGTTTTTGCCGCCTGATACAGCTTTTCGCTGAGCCTCCAGCGGTTTTCTGCGCCTTCAAGCTGCTCCTTGGTGACGGGTTTTGCCGTCGGCGTTGCGGGCGAAGGATGGTGCACGGCGCCGCACACGGGGCAGGGCGCGTCATCCTTCAGCCCGAGTGCCAGCTGGTAGGCCTGATTTCTGAAGTAAGCGTCCTTCGCGTCGGCATATCTTCTGCCCTCCTGCGCGCTCGCCTGCGCCTTTTCACTCAAATCCGTCTCCGCCTTTTTAAGGCGTTTCTCGGCCTCAGCGCAGCGCTTGAGCGTCAGCGCCCCGTCCTCAAGCTGCTTTGCGCGGGCGCTCATTTCGTCCGTGCGCTCGGCTTCGCTCAGCGCTTTCTTTTCCGCCTCCTCGACCGCGGGCAGCGCCTTTAAAAGACAGTCCCGCGTCTTTTGCTCCTCGGCAAGCGCCTGCTTACTTTGAGTGAGATTTGCCTTGAGATTGCTTAACGCCCCGTCCAGATTCATAAGCGGCTGGGCGCGGCGCGCCAGAGCCAGCCGCTCCTGCTTCATCTGCATCTCTTCGGCTTTTCGCTCCAATTGCTCCGCCTCGAGCCTTGCCCTGTCCAATTCGTCAAAGCGGGCGTTAGTGTTTTTGATTTCCTCCTGCAGCTTGACGAGCCGCAGTTGATTTGTCTGAGCGCGCGTCCTCGCCGCCGAAAGCGTACCTCTCTCCTTTTTTTCGTTTCTGAGCAGCTTTTCGGTTTCTTCAACCAGCAAATCGACCGAGGCGGGGTCGGTTTTGTATTTTTCTATGCTTTCGTATCCCTCGTAATCTGTTTCGGCGTCTATATTCAGCGCTTCGGCTTTAACGGCTGCGTCAATCTCCCTGCGCTCTGCCTCGCAGGCTGAGGCCAGCTCCTTCAGGCGCAGTTGAAACTCATCGTACCTCTGCGTGCCGAACAGTCTTTGAAACAGCCCCTTCCTGTCGGCGGACTTCGCGTTCAGAATCTTCAGAAAATCGCCCTGAGCGATCATCATCGTGCGGGCAAACTGCTCCTGCGTAAGCCCCATTATCTCAAGGACTTTCGCGCTGACCTCGGTTATGCCGTTCCATATCTGAGAGGTTGATTCGTTGACAAGCTCGGCGCTTGCGGCGTGCTTTCGCTCCTTGCCGTTCTTTATAACGGAATATTCGGGCGAACGGCGGATTGTGTACGTTTCACCGCGGTGCTCAAAGCGCAGAGTCACAAATGTGGGCGTGTCCGGCGAAGCGTAGTCCGAGCGGAAGCTTTTGCCGCTTCTGCGCTCTCTGCCGCCCGAGGCCTCGGCGTAGAGCGCGTAGGCCATGGCGTCAAATATGGTGGTCTTGCCCGCACCCGTGTCGCCTGTTATGAGAAATATGCCCTGCGAGCCAAACTGCGTAAAATCGATTGGCTCCATCTTCTCGCTGTAGGGGCCAAAGGCCGAAATCGTAAGCGAAATGGGCTTCATACATGTTCCTCCTTCCCAAACAGGCTTCTGAACAGCTCAAGCTGCTTCTCGCCGGGTCTTACGCCGTTGTTCTGAGAGGCGTAGAAGTCGCTAAAAAGCGTCTCCGAGTCGAGCTTTTCCACTTGCTCGGCGCCGCTTACGTCCATGTCCTGTTTGGTTTTGCTGTTTACGACGCCAAAGCGGATAAGGTTGGGATACACGGTTCTGAGCATGCGCGCGGTGTCCACGGGCACCTCCTCGTCGTGTACTGTTATCCAAACGTAGTCCTGACAATACGGTGCTTCCATAAAGTCCTTTATGCAGCCTTCAAGCCGTTTGACGTCGTTCCTCGCCTTTATCGGCAGCAGCTTGATTTCGAAATTTTCCTTGTCGCGCGCGTTCAAAAGCACGGCGCTCTTTTTGTCGCTTTGCTCGTCGAAGGAGTATTTGAGCGGCGAGCCGGCGTAGCGCACACTCTCACGAATTATCCTCTGCGCCCTGTGTATGTGACCCAGCGCCACGTAATCAAAGCCTTCAAACGCGCTTGCGTCCACGTTGTCGAGCGTGCCTACGGTCTTTTCCTCGCTGCCGCTCATCTCGCCGCCGGTTATAAACTGATGGGCGACCAAAATGTTGCGCTTTGAATAATCCACGTCAGAATGCTCTATCACCGTCCTTACGGCATCGGTGCAGGAGGAGATTTTCATGTCCGGATAGAGCAGCCTGACACGGCTTTCACGAATGAAGGGCAACAGCCACACGTTTATTTCGCCGTATTCGTCATGTAGCTCCACCTTCTGCAGCCTGCCGTCAAAGCTCTCGCTCATGTATACGCCGCTGCCCCGCACGAGCCTTGAAAAATAGGACACGCGAAGCTCGCTGTCGTGGGTGCCTGAAATCGCTATCACCGTTATGCCGCTTTGGCTCAAGCGCGACACAAATTTATCGAACAGCTCCATTGCCTCCGCCTGAGGCGCCGCCCTCTGATATATGTCGCCGGCGATGATTACGGCGTCCGCTTTGTTTTCAAGCGCCATGGAGCACAGCTCGTTAAGCATATAGCGTTGCTCCTCCACCATGCTCATTTCGCCCAGCGTCCGCCCTATATGCAAATCCGCCGTATGCAAAAACCTCACATTCATCACCTCGTTAAGCTATTATACAATAAGCAAAACTAAAACGCAAGGCAAAAACAAAAGCGACAGTCTATGCTTGACTGTCGCTTGCAATTGTCCTGTCCTTCAGTATTCAAACTCGCCTTCAAACACCATCACCGCGCTGCCGGTAAGCGTCACAGAGGTGTCAGATACGTTTACGGTCATGTCGCCTCCCAGCAGGTTCACCTTTATGTCGCGGTTTTTGGCGCACAGGCCGAGCTTTACCGCCGCCGCGGCCGCCGCGCAGGCGCCCGTGCCGCAGGAAAGCGTCTCGCCGCTGCCCCTCTCCCACACGCGCATCCTCAAGGTGGTGGGGTTCACCACGCGCACAAACTCGGTGTTCACGCGCTCGGGGAAGCAGGGCGCGTACTCAAACTCGGGGCCGATCGAGGCAAGGTCAAGCTTGTCGATGTTGTCCGTAAACACCACGCAGTGCCCGTTGCCTACGGACAGGCAGGTGGCGGTATACTCTCTGCCGCCTATGGTGATTGGCGCATCGATGACCTCGCTTCTTTCGTCGATAAGGGGCACGGAGGCCGCGCTGAAGTCCGCCTTGCCCATGTCGACCGAGACGGACGAAACCTTGCCCTCCCTTATGAACAGGCGCAGGTGCTTTATGCCGCTTGCGGTTTCCACGGTCAGGCTTTCGCTTCTGACGTAG
>JAFPYA010000382.1 GCA_017412445.1 Clostridia bacterium | reverse complement strand
CCGTTCGCATGGCTGTAATCCAAGTGCCGTCCATAAGCGAAATGAATTCGCCACTTTGCGCATCAAACAAAAGAATCTTGCTGTCGAGGGACGGCCGGCGCTGTGGATACCTCGTCACGACCTTTACTCCACCTATCTTGCCGCCTGCCAGATCGAGCACCGAAGGCATCACGTTGCAAAACGCGTTGTTTTCAAGCCCCATATGGATTTTTGCCGGCAAAAGTGCGGTCTGCTTGTTTTTTATCATCTCTTCCGCCCAGATGTAGCAGGTCTCAGGAGAGATGCCGAGCGCTTTTATATCTTCAAAGCTTATCAGCTTCATTTGTATCACCTCTCAGGCACCTAATCTCTGTGCGCATCGCTTCTATAAGCAAATCGTCGTCCTCACGGTTTCTTATCGCAAGGCGCAGATAATTGCGTCCGTTCGTCTTGGTAGTCAGTTCCTTTATGAGCAGATTATGGCGTATGAGCAAAGCCTTTAGCAGCTCCTTGGGTGAGATGTCGTCGTCCAGCCGCGCCATTACGAAGTTTGCCTGCGAGGGTATCACGCTGACGCCGTCAAGCGAAGACAAGGCGTTTTGAAAGCGTGCGCGTTCCGCTCTGAGCCTTTGCAGCGCATCACGGTAGTCGCTTTTGTATTTTTCCTCGATTTGCATGAAAAACTCGGCAAACGAGTTTATGTTCCAGATAGCCACGTCCTTTTTAAGCGCTTCTATCAGCCCCGTGTCGCCCGAGGCCAGCACGCCAAGCCTCAGTCCCGGCACGCCGTAGGATTTGCTTATGCTTTTCATTACATACATGTGCGGGTGTTTTTCAAGCAGTGCGTTATTCAGAAGCGTGCTGTCCTCTTCGTCGGCAAAGTCTATAAAGGATTCATCGACGATAAGCTTTATGTTCCTTTCGCCGCACCAATTGCAAAGGCGAAGCACATCGGCTTTGGGAATATAGTTGCCGCTGGGATTATCCGGGTTCACAAGCACGAGATTGGCGATGGCCTTGTCATCGAAATATTCCATTACATCGTCAGCGGTGTAGGCGTAGTCCGGCCGCGCAGGTACAAAATATACCGACTCGTTCTCGTTGTAGCGGTTCGGATACTCGTCGAACGTAGGCCTTATAAAGCCGGTTCTGCCCGTCAGGCTTGACAAAAGGCTCTTTATCAGCTCCGCTGCGCCGTTACCTACAAGTATCATATCCTGCTTCACGCCAAAATTTTTGGCGGCCAGCAGGCTGTTTACGCGCATGCCGGAAGGGTATTCGGTAAGCAGCTTATCAAAGCTCGCCCTTATTTCGGCCTTCATGCGCTCGGGCGGATAGTAGAGGTTTACGAGGTAACAAAAGTCGATGAGCTTAGGATAGCGCCAGTAGCCGCCGTAGCGGGATTGCAGCAGGCGCACGCGCTCATCTGAATTGGGCGTGAAGATTGACGTAGCGATATCCAGATCCTGTATGTCGTCGATTTCATACCACGCCTGACCGGTTAACCGCTTGGCCTTTATGCCCGGTTCATCGAGCATTGCGATTACCCTGAGCACCTGCTCATAATATTCGTTTTCGCCCAGCGCCGCCCTGTACGCCTGCAGGAAAGGCACATAGTGGCTTATAGAAAACTCCCTGCCGAACTTGTATATGTTTACGGTCTTGTAATAGTCTCCAATTTCGCTGAATTTGAATCTTTTGCCGGGCACAAACGCGTCTATACTGTCGTCTGCAGCAAGCTTTACGCAGGTGCCGTCCATCCATGATTCGTACTTATCGACGAGTGCAAGCGTAGGTCTCGGATCGTCGATAAGCGTGTCGAGCACTGAATCCTCAAATATAAGGTCGGATTCCAGCAAAAGCGTATCGTCCTTAAGCAGCTTATCAGCGGCAAGGCTCAGGGAATAGATGTTGTTGGTCTTGGAATAGACGTCGTTTATCACAAACTCTATAGGTGTATTGATATTCAGGCTGTTTACAAAGCTAATAAGCTTTTCTGCCTGATAGCCCGCGACGATCACTATGCGGTTAAGCTTCCTGCTGTCAAGCTGTCTTAGCATACGCTCAATAAGCGTAACGCCGTTTATCCTGAGCATGCACTTGGTATTGTCGCGCGTAAGCTCTTTTAAGCGTTTGCCCATGCCCGCAGCTAAAATTATTGCCTGCATTTTATTCTCCTTGCGCTGTTATTTTCTGTAAGCCACGTAGTCGTGGGACGGCCTGCGCTTGCTTTCGGGCGGCAGCTTTCTGTAGTCGCCGTAAACCTGATTCAACACCTGCTCGTACTTGTAAGGAACCGGCAGCTCAAAGCCGTTGAAGTTCAGATGCTCCGTACGGCTGAACCATTCCGTCTCCATGAAATATGGTTTGAGCGTCCAGACCGGTGTATTGCAATATTTGCTTTCGTTCCAAGTGAAGCGGCGGCTTTCGGCGTCTATGATTTTAAAATAATGCCTGCTGCCCATGAGCTTAGCCGTGAGCACGAGAGGGATGTTGAGTAACCTGTGAAGGGCGGTGCTGCCGTACAGTATGCCTTTGAGGCGCGAGCAGTAGATCTGCTTTCTTAAGCGGTTAAAACGCTTTGCGCGCTTATACCAGCTCGCTTTGTCGCCGTCGCCGCCCGTACCGTCGAGCGGATATACGTCTATGAACATGCCCGAGGTGTAGTTTACTTCATTGTGTATAACGCGTGCGCTGTTTTCGCATATACGCGAAATATAGAACGGGCAGGCGGCGTTCGTGATGGGATTTTCGAGCCTTAAGCCGTCGATCTCGCCTTTTTGAGCAAAGTATTCAAGCAGCCTGTCGTAATCCGGGCGCTTCATGGCTACGTCCAGATCGTCATCCCACGGTATAAAGCCCGAGTGACGCGCCGCGCCTATGAGAGTGCCCCACATGCCGAAATACTGCACGCCGAGATTTTGGCAGATGGCGTCAAAGCGCCTGAGAATGCCAAGCGCTATATCCTGCGCTTCGTTAAGCGAAAGCGGTTCATTATCCGACATAGTCCTGTGCCTTTCCGAATTCATCGCAATGACCGAATTGTATCACATCCGCGATGCGTTTGCAAGCGCCGCCGTCGCCGAACGGATTTTCGGCGCCCGCCATGCGGCTGTACTCGGCGGAATCATTCACAAGCCGCGTAAAGCTCTGATATATAGCCTCTTCATTAGTGCCCACGAGCTTGAGCGCGCCCGTCTCCACGCCCTCGGGGCGCTCGGTGACGTTTCTCATAACCAGCACGGGCTTTCCGAAGGAGGGACACTCCTCCTGTATGCCGCCCGAATCCGTCAGGCACAAAAAACAGCGTACCTCAAAGTTATGGCATGCAATCGCGTCGAGTGGTTCGATTATGTGTATTCTTTCGCAGCCGCTGAAGACCTCTGCGGCAAGGCGTCTGACCTCAGGATTCATGTGAATCGGAAACACGGCCTTGAGCGTTTGGTTTTCGTCAAGCACGCGTCTTATGGCCTTGAACATATGGCGCATGTCCTCTCCTATGCTCTCGCGGCGATGGGCAGTAATGAATATCAGCCTTGAATCAGCAGCCCATGCAAGCTCCGGATGGCTGTAGGCGGCGTTTACGGTCGACTGCATGGCATCTATCACCGTGTTGCCTGTGACGAACACGTTCTTTTCGCTCTTGCCCTCGCGTATAAGGTTAGCCCTGGCGCGCTGTGTAGGGGCAAACAGGTACGCCGACATGGCGTCGATCGCCTGCCTGTTGAATTCTTCTGGATAAGGCGAGAGGCGGTCGTATGTGCGCAGTCCCGCTTCCACATGGCCTACCGGAATGCCGGCATAGAAGCCTGCGAGCGCGCCGGCAAAAGCGCTCGTGGTGTCGCCGTGCACGAGTATAACCTCAGGTGCAGCCGCATCAAGCACCTCCCTCACGCCCGAAAGGGTGCTTTGAGTGATATCAAACAGCGTCTGCCCCTGCTTCATTATGTTCAGGTCGTAGTCCGGCGTCACGTCAAAGCTTTTGAGCGCCTGATCGAGCATCTGCCTGTGCTGCGCGGTCACGCAGACTACGGGCTGTATCCCCGGCCTTTGTTCAAACTCCTTCACGAGCGGACACATTTTTATCGCTTCGGGACGGGTGCCAAACACCATGAGTACCTTTTTCATGCTTTGTATATCCTCTTTAAGCGCCGTTTCAGACCTTCAAGCAATTGCAGCGCGATGTCCTGCTTTAACACTATCAGCGCAAAAGCGTATATTGCGATTGCGCCTAAAACCCTTGCGGTCAAAAGCCACCAGCCCTTAAAGCCCACATAAGCGCAAATGTACAGATAGACCGCCATGATGGCTGTGGCAAGTGCGCATTTGAGCACGTTTTTGATTACGTTTGTGAGTCT
>JAFPYA010000381.1 GCA_017412445.1 Clostridia bacterium | reverse complement strand
GTACAGGCTGTCCAGCGCCCGGTCGATGAGCGCAAGGCTCTCCTCGTCCTCTATCTTCCAGCCCGTGAGGAGGCCGCCGCCCAGCATCAGCTCAAAATCGTATATGAGCGCATCGTCTCTCACGCGCTCAAACGCGCTCTCAACCACCTTGCCCTCAGGGTCGTCAGCCAGAAGCATTATGTGCGGCAGCTCTATTTCGGCGTCCTCGCGTATGCGCATGCGCGGCGGCAGGCGCTCGATTATCGTGCCCTCGCTTGCGCGTATTGGCGCACTCGTGCCAGGCGTGAAGTCGTACTTTTCGAGGTCCACCCTGCCCACGAGCCCCGGACGCGAGCCGGAGAATGTGGTTCTTAAGGTCAGCACAAAGCCGCCCGAAACCTGCTTTGTGAGTATGCCCTTGTCGAGATACTCCCTCATGTGCCGTCTGATCGATGGCAGGTTGTCCTCCGCCTTGTCCAGGTCGATTTCCGGCTGTATGAGCCTCAATGCGCTGGGCGCATCCCCCACAAGCTCCTCCACCCTGTTCCAGTAATCCCTCTGCGAGGTATACTGGTCGCAGGCGATAACCGCCCACCGGGCCGGATCGGCGGGGCGGGCGGGCAGAAGAATGTCGGCGGGGGAAAATCCACGGTCAAAGTTCATGGTCTCCTCCAAAGCGTCGATTGAATATTTTTGTAAGGATTACTCGAGCACCCTTACGTTGTACACGGTCTCCAGCGCCTCAATTTCGTTAATCAGCGCGTCGGTCGGATCGCCGTCAAGGTCGAGTATGGTCACGGCATGCACGCCGCGGGACTTGTTGAGCATGTTGCTTATGTTTATGTTCCTCGCGGACACGCGGCTGGTGACAGACGAGACCACGTTGGGCACGTTGGCGTGAAGAACTATTATGCGAGGCGAGGTGCGCTTGCCCGGATCGGCGGCGGGGAAGTTTACAGAGTTTACGATGATGCCGTCGTTCAGGTAGTCATCCAGCTGCTTCGCGGCCATGCGCACGCAGTTGTCCTCGCTCTCGGGCGTGGACGCGCCCAGATGCGGCACCAGCACCACGTTCTTTACGCCGATAAGCTTGGCGGTCGGGAAGTCGGTCACGTAGCGGCTGATCTGGCCGCTTTCGAGGGCGGCTATCACGTCGTCGATTACGGCGAGCTCGCCGCGGGCAAAGTTGAGTATCGCGGCGCCCTTCTTCATTTTGGCGAACATCGCGGCGTTCAGGGTGCCCTTCGTTGCGTCGATAAGCGGCACGTGGATGGTAATGAAGTCCGCGTTTTCGACTATCTCATCCTGGCTCTTGGCCTGCTTTACCGCGCGGGAAAGCTTCCACGCGTTTTCAACCGAGATGTAGGGATCGTAGCCAAGCACGTTCATGCCCAGCGCGGCGGCGGCGTTTGCCACCTGCAGACCTATCGCGCCCAGACCTATAACGCCCAGCGTCTTGTTTTTGATTTCGCAGCCCACAAAGGCTTTTTTGCCCTTTTCGACCAGCTTTTCGACCTCGTCGCCCTTGTCGGCAAGGGTCTTGACCCACTCTATGCCGCCAGCGATGTCGCGTCCCGCCATGAGCAGACCCGCAAGCACCAGCTCCTTGACCGCGTTGGCGTTGGCGCCGGGGGTGTTGAACACCACCACGCCCTTTTGAGCATATTCGTCAAGGGGAATGTTGTTTACGCCCACGCCGGCCCTTGCGACCGCCCATACGCTGTCCTCGAGCGTGTATGAGTGCATGTCGGCGCTGCGCACGATTATGGCCTCAGGCTCCGCAGCTTCGGGGCTCAGATTGTATTCGTTTTCGCTGATGACCTCATTCCAGACCGGTGAAACCGGGTTTAAAAGCTTAATGTTTCTCATAATTTTGCCTTCTCCGCTTCAAACTCTTTCATTACGTCTATCAGCTTCTGCACGCCCGCCACCGGCATGGCGTTATAGATGCTGGCTCTCATGCCGCCCACGAGCCTGTGACCTTTTATATTGCTTATGCCGTTGGCGGTAGCGAACTTCACAAACTCCGCGTCCGTATCCGCATCGGCGGTGCGGAAGGTGACGTTCATTATTGAGCGGTGCTCGCGGTTTGCGGTGCCCTTGAACAGCTTGCTCTCATCGAGGTAGTCGTACAAAAGCTTGGCCTTCACCTGATTGCGCATGTAGATGACCCTTACGCCGCCCTCTTTTTTGAGCCACTCGAGGCACAGCCCCGCCATGTAGATGGGATAGGTGGCGGGAGTGTTAAGCATGCTGCCCGCCTCCGCCTGCTTTTTCCAGTCGAAGATTTTGGGCGTATCCGGGCGCGCGTGACCCAAAAGATCCTTGCGGACGATCACGACCACGCAGCCCGCGGGACCTATATTTTTCTGAGCGCCAGCGAAGATGACGCCAAACTTGTTTACGTCAAAGGGCTCGGACAGTATGTTTGAGCTCATGTCCGCCACCAGCGGCACGTCGCCCGTGTCGGGAATAGAGGTGTACCTCGTGCCGAAAATGGTGTTGTTTGTACAGATATAGAAGTAGTCCGCGTCCTTGGACATGTTCTCGGGCTTAATGACCGGGATGTGAGTGTAGTTGTCGTCTTTTGAGGAGGCCACAACGTTCACCTGCCCATACTTCTGAGCCTCAACCAGAGCGCCGTGGGCGAAGTTGCCGCTGTCCACGTAATCGGCCTTGGTGCGCATGAGGTTCATGGGTATCGCCGCGAACTGGCCCGTGGCGCCGCCCTGCAAAAACAGCACCTCGTAGTCGTCGCTTACCCCCATAAGCTCCCTGAAAAGGCTCACGGTGTGGTCGTAGATCTCGATATATCCCTTGGAGCGGTGGCTCATTTCCATTACGCTCATGCCGCTGTTGCCGTAGGAAAGCATCTCGCTCGCCGCTTTTTCCAGTGCCTCCTCAGGCAGCATAGAGGGGCCCGCCGCGAAGTTGTAAACCCGGTTCATAGCAATATCTCCTTAATAAGATGATGGCCTGCATTATACGCTCTTTTCAGCGAAAATGCAAGTCTTAAAACGCAGATTATGCAAATTTTATGTAATTTAGTGCTCAGAAATCGCGGAATTTGTATTTATCGGGTCGCTCTCATTCAAATGAGGTTCATTTTCGAGCCGTCGCTTCACGGCGATGAGCGCCTTTATCCTGATGCCCTTGTCGCTGAAAAGCTTCTCGTGCTCGCTTACATAATTGGGATGAGTTGCCTCCCTGTGCAGGTCGCGCGTCAGCTCTGTTATCTCAAAGCCCGCCTTGGGAAAGTATTTGACCGAGGCCTCAAAGAGCGTGTCGTCGTCGGTTTTGAAGTATATCTCTCCCTCATCCTTCAAAAAGCTTCTGTATAAAAGCAATTGCTTTACGTGGGTCAGACGGTGCTTTTCCTGCCTGTGGCGCTGCGTCCAGGGATTTGGAAAATTGATGTGTATGCGCTGAACCTCGTCGTTTTTACCGAACACCCTGTCCAGCAGCTCAATTTCGTGGTTTATGAGTATGAGGTTGTCCACCTCGCGCACGCCCAGAAACGCGGCCTCGGCGTTGCGCTTCGCCACGCCCAGCACGCTCGAATTTATGTCTATCGCCACGAAATTCGTGTCCTTTTCGTTCAGCGCCATCCGGCAGGTGCTCACTCCCTTGCCGCAACCCATCTCGACCTCGAGCGGGCGGGCGACCTTGAACGCCTCGCGCCAGCGGTTTTTATAGTTTTCGGGCTCTGCAATATAGAAGGGGCAGGCCTCAAGCTCGCCCCTTGCCCATTTCTTAAGTCGCATTCTCATAGACAGATACCTATCGTATATAATGAATTTCGCCCGCCGCCCCGAGCCTTATTGGCAGCTTGCTGTAGCCTATGCCGCGCGAAACCAGCAAAAGCGATTTGCCCACGCGCTTCGTGTCCGCGATGTGCTCAAAGACGAACATGTTCTCGTAGTGCAGCAGGTAGCAGGTTGCGCCGAGCACGTTTATCTGCCCGCCGTGGGTGTGGCCG
>JAFPYA010000034.1 GCA_017412445.1 Clostridia bacterium | reverse complement strand
TTACGCAGTGGCGGCATGTACGCCGCGAGGAGCGATTTTTGCGGAGGCGAGCTTGCCCGCCGGGAGTAAAAATCGTTTCCTTGCGGTTTGAGGTTGATTTGCCTTTTTCCCGGAAATCTCCGCAGAGATTTCAGAAAAAACCGTAAGCCTGTTGCGCTGCCATCAAAACCTTGCCGTTTAAGCAAGCAGCACCCTGCACAACAAAACCTAACCGCTCGAAATGAAGCTCCGATTCATTTCGAGCGAGGGGCGTTAGCCCATTACCCCTCTTGTTTTCAGCCACTCGCACCACTTTATATACTGCTTGCCGTACGGATGCGTGCCGTCGCCGGTGATGGTTTTGTCCAGCGCTCCCTCGGCGTCCGCGAAAATCGGGTTTACGTCTATGTAGACTATGTCGTAGCCGTTGGCAAGGGCGGCGATCATGTTGTTTATCTCTATCACCGCTTCGTTTGTGACATAGGAGCGCTCGCCGGATTTTTTGCTCGTCATAAGCAGGTTGGCGTTTAGGAATAACACGGCGTCCGGCTGAGTTTCCCGCAGGCTGTCTATCAGCTGGGAATAGCGGCGTATGAACTTCGTCCTGTCGTAGCCCATCTCGTTAAAGCCCAGCATTATGTATATTTTTTTAAAGCTGTGGGAGTGTATGAATTCGTCAAACAGCTGATCGCCGCTGTTGGCCTTCGAGTGGGAGGTGTACAGGTCGAACACGTCCAGCCCGTCGTCGGCAAAGAAGGTGGCGTTTGAGAGCGTGCCGTACTTGTACAAATCCACGCAGCGGGAGTCGCCTATGAACAGCGCGTCGTCAAAGTATGAGTTGTCCACGGTCACAAACGCGCCGTACTCCGCCGCGCGGGCGGGAAGAGAGCCTATTGTCACCTCGGGCGGGCGGGTCGCCGTGGGCACGCTCGTGGGCGCGGGCGTGGAGGCAAGCACGATTTCGGGCACGTCCTCGTCCGCCTGATAGGAGGCCTCGTCCGCCTGCACGCTTTTGTTAAGGCTCTTTACCACGCTTGGTATGAACGCAAGAAACACAATCAGTATGACCAGCGTGAACAGGTAGCGGCTGTTTTGCTTTGAAAAAATGTAAGCGAGCTTGTCCTTCATTTTATGTCCTCCGTCAGAACCTGAAGTACAGGAACGGATCGTTTAAGCCTATACATATAAGGTACACGCTGAGCCCCAGCATGGCGGCCAGAAGCAGCGTGCCAAACAGGCTGTCCTTTATGCGCGTGTAGAGCCTGAGCGGAAGCTCGGTTGAGAGCAGCACGCCCGCGATAAGCAAATACCAGTAGCTGCCCAGCGCATCGAGGAAGTCGCGGGGGTCGAGCACCGCGTAGGCGGAGGCGTTTATGCCGAACATGCGGCTGAGCAGTATGCCCATGCGGCTTAGGTCCGTCTCGGCGAATATCGCCCATGTGACGGGTATGAGTATCATCATGTACAGGTGTCCCAGGGGCTTGAACCTGTCCAGCGCGTTTTTGAGGAACAGGCGCTCCAAAACCATTATCACAAACAGCACGCCGCCCCAGATAAGAAAGTTGGTGCTCGCACCGTGCCAAAGGCCCGTGAGCAGCCAGACCACCAGCATGTTGAGTATGGTTCGCTTGAGTCCCTTGCGGTTGCCGCCCAGAGGTATGTATATGTATTCCCTGAACCACGTGCCCAGCGTCACGTGCCACCTGCGCCAGAATTCGGTCATGCTGGTTGAGAGGTAGGGATGCAGAAAGTTGTCGGGCAGCTTAAAGCCCAGCATGCGCCCCATGCCCTTGGCCATGAGCGAATAGCCGTAAAAGTCGAAGTAGAGCTGCAGCGAATAGGCGATCACCGCAAGCCACGCCATGGGCGTGGAAATGCTCTCGTACCCCACGGTGTGCGCGTCCCGCCACAGCCCCGCGAGGTTGTTTGCCAAAATCACCTTGAGGCCGAGGCCGAGTATAAAGGTCTTGAGTCCCTCGGTAAAGCCGACAAACGTGTGCTTGCGCTTGTGCAGGCGCGCTTTGACCGTGGAATAGTTCACTATGGGCCCCGCGATGAGCTGGGGGAACATGGTGAGGTAAGCGCCGTAGTTTATCAGCGAGCGCTCGGAGGCGAATTTGCCCCTGTACACGTCTATAAGGTAGGAGGCGGACTGGAACACGTAAAAGCTTATGCCCACAGGCAGCGTAAGCTCGACCACGGGCAGGCGGCCCTTTATGCCCAAAGCGCCCGTGAGGGAATTGAGCGACGAAATCAAAAAGCCCAGATACTTGCACACGAACAGCTCGCCAAACAGGAACGTAAGGGCGATAGCGAGGGCGGTTTTACGGTACGAGGGCTCTGTGGCCGAGGCGATAAAGCGCCCGAACGCCCACGAGGCCACCGCCGAAACTATCAATAAAAGCGTGTATATGGGGTGCTCGGGCGAGCCCAGGGCGTAAAAAAGCACGCTGCCCGCAAACAGCGCCGCATTTTTGAAGCGCCCGGGTATAATGTAGTAGGCTGCAAGAAACGCGGGCAAAAACAGATATAAAAAATGAATGTCGCTGAAGACCATTCAAAAAATCCTCCGGGCTATCCGCCTGATTTTACCTTCGTATTATAAAACGCCTTCAGGCGCAAATGCAACAGCAAAAAGCATAATTAACCTACAATTTCGGTTCCGTCCGAGCCTTCGGGAGTATAAACAATGCCTTGACGCGGCGTTTGGGCGATGATATAATTAATTTGAAATAATATGCATTCGGACGGTCGTTATGTGGCAGAATTTATTGCTGGCCTTCGGCGCGGTGCTGCCGTTTATGGTGTTTCTCGCGCTGGGATATTTCGCGGTGAGGGCAAAGCTTTCGGACGAGAGCTTCATGGACAAGCTGAACAAGTTCACCTTCAAGCTGTTCTTTCCGCTGCTTATGTTCAAAAACGTGTACAGCGCCTCGGCGGACAGCGCGCCCTCGCTAAAGCTCATAATTGTGGCGGTGGTGGGCGTTATTGCGCTGCTGGTGCTTTTGTGGTTCACGGTTCCCCGCGTGGTTAAGGAAAACCCGCGCCGGGGCGTAATAATTCAGGCGCTGTTTCGCGGCAACTTCCTGCTCTACGGCATACCGCTCATAACCAACGTGTTCGGCGAGGAGCGCGCCTCGATAACCGGCTTTATGTCGCTCATAGTGATAAGCCTGTTTAACGTAATGGCGGTGGTGGTGCTTGAGAGCTTCAACGAAAAGGGCGCGGGCGGGCTCAAGATAGGCAAGCTGCTTTTGAACCTCGTCAAAAACCCGCTGCTTCAGGGCTGCTTTGCGGGGCTTATATTCTTCTTTCTCAAAATCAAGCTGCCGGACGTAGTCTATTCGCCCATACGCACCCTCGGCGACATGGCGACGCCCTTGGGCATGATAACGCTGGGCGGCACGCTCAAGTTTAAGTCGTTTGGCAAAAACCGCCGCGCCATTATCAGCGTAACCGCGCTGCGCCTTGTGGCTCTGCCGCTTGTAATGACCCTGATAGCTTATCTCGTGGGCTTAAGGGGCGCGGAGCTGTTTATGATAACGGTCATATTCGGCACGCCCGTCGCGGTCGCCTCCTATCCCATGGCGGTCAACATGGGCGGCGACGGCGAGCTGGCGGGGCAGTTGGTGTTCGTGACCACGCTTGTCTCCCTTGTGACGATCTTCCTGTTCATATTTTCAATGGCGCAGCTGGGGCTGCTGGTTTAGCTGCCGCGCGGGCGGTATGACCCGGCGCAAAGCGTCAATTATTTATGAGGAGACGAACACAGATGGTTATACGCGAGATAGAAGTCAAGGACATAATGACAAAGACCAACCTGCCCGTGTCGGATTACGCGGTAAACCCCTACGTGGGCTGCACGCACGCCTGCAAGTATTGCTACGCCTCGTTCATGAAGCGCTTTACGAACCACGCGGAGCCCTGGGGCGAATTTCTGGACGTAAAGAACTGGCCCGAAATCAAAAAACCGGGGAAGTACGCGGGCAAGGAGGCGTTTTTCTGCTCTGTTACCGACCCCTACCAGCCGGCGGAAAAGAAGTTCGGGCGCACGCGCGCGCTGCTTGAGCAGCTGCTTAATACGGGCATAGGCGTGAGCATCTCCACCAAGTCGGACCTGATACTGCGCGATCTTGACCTGATAAAGCAGTTTCCCAGCGCTCACGTGTCCTGGTCCATAAACACGCTGGACGAAGGCTTCCGCAAGGAAATGGACAGGGCGGTCAGCATCGAGCGCAGGCTCGAGGCGATGAAAGCATTTTACGAGGCGGGCATACAGTCCACCTGCTTCATATCTCCCATCTTTCCCGGCATCACGGACGTCATAGCCATCATAGAGCGCGCAAAGAAGCAGTGCAACCTCGTGTGGCTTGAAAACCTGAACCTGCGCGGGGATTACAGAAAGCGCATACTCGACTGGGTGCACGAGCGCCACCCCGAGCTGGACGGGCTGTACTATGACATATACACAAAGAAGAGCCGCACCTACTGGACAAAGCTCGACGAAGAGATACGCGCCTACACCCAAAAGGAAGGCATGCTGTACCTGCGCGACGACGACCAGCACCGTTCGCCCTTCGGCCAGCCGCCTGTGGTGTGCAACTATTTCTATCACGAGGAAGTAAGAAAGTCGGCAAAAAAAGTCGAAAAAGCCTGAACGATATTATAAAGGGAAAACGAAAGAGGAGCTGCCGCGGCAGCCCCTCTTTTTTAGTGGAGTGCAAATAACGGGGACGGGTGTGTGTGAAAAACATCATGTTTGTCATTGTTCGCGCTGCCGATTTATGTTATAATATATTTGGTTCTTTATACTGTTTAGGTGGTGTAACTATGAACGATGTACAGCAGCGCGCAGCGGCAAAACACTTTGCGGATTACTGGAAAGGCAAGGGCTATGAAAAGGGTGAAAGTCAAAAGTTTTGGCTTTCGCTGCTGACGGACGTTTTCGGCGTGGAGCACGCAGCCGAATATATTGCTTTTGAAGACCAGGTGCACCTTGACCACACCAGCTTCATCGACGGCTATATCCCCGAAACCCATGTTCTGATTGAGCAAAAGGGCATAGGCAAGGACTTAAAAAAGCCCATAAAGCAATCTGACGGAACG
This sequence comes from Clostridia bacterium, assembly GCA_017412445.1. Classification (GTDB taxonomy): domain Bacteria; phylum Bacillota; class Clostridia; order Christensenellales; family Aristaeellaceae; genus RUG14130. Next base: position 736 of record JAFPYA010000034.1, on the reverse strand, counting down.
CTGCTCAAGCCCATAGAGCAGGCGAAGCGTTACGCGAATGAATTGCCCTATTCGCAGCGTCCGCGCTGGATTATTGTCTGTAATTTTGAATGCTTCCATGTCTACGATATGGAACATCCTCAAAGTGACCCGACGGAAATACTGCTTGCCGATTTGCCGACACAATACTACGTGCTTGAATTCCTCGTGCGCAAGCAGGATTTGACGCTGCAAAAGGAAATGGAAATTTCCATTGCAGCAGGCGAGCTTGTGGGTAAGCTGTACGACGCGTTTTTGAAGGAATACAAAGACCCAACAAATGAACACAGCCTCAAAAGCCTCAACGCGCTTTGCGTTCGCCTTGTGTTCTGCCTGTATGCCGAGGACGCGGGCATTTTCGGCAAGCATTCAATGTTCCATGACTATATGCGGCATAACGGCCTGTCAAAGGCGAGGCAGGCTTTAATAGACCTGTTCCGCGTGCTTGACACGAAAATTGAAGACCGCGACCCTTATATGGACGATGAGCTTGCCGCGTTTCCGTATGTGAACGGCGGGCTTTTCAGCGATGAAAACATAGAGATACCGCGTTTGAATGAAACGATATTTGACCTGCTGTTGAACAAGGCGAGCGCTTCGTTTGACTGGAGAGAAATAAGCCCGACCATTTTCGGCGCGGTGTTTGAAAGCACCTTGAACCCCGAAACGCGGCGCAGCGGCGGCATGCACTATACAAGCATTGAGAATATTCACAAGG
>JAFPYA010000380.1 GCA_017412445.1 Clostridia bacterium | reverse complement strand
GGCGTCTGATACACGCCGGTTATGCCTTTCAGGTATCCCGGCATAAGCTCGCGGCACAGAAAGAAGGAATCGTCCGCGCCCTCGGGCAGATCGTGATAGCGTATGCCGAATTTACGGGCGTAGTCGAAGCCGCACGTGCCGTAAAAGCCGATGTTGCCTTCAAACAGCACCGCGCCAAAGCCCATGGCTCCGGCTTTTTCGAGGCAGAAGTCCAAAAGCTTCTTGCCGTAGCCGCGGCGCTTCAATTCCGGGGTGACACAGATGGGCCCCATCGTGAGCACGGGTATGTCCCGCCCGTCATCTGCGTTGATAACGGTTCTCATGAAAATATTCTGGGCAATCAGGCTGCCGTCCTTTTCCATCACAAAGTCCAGCTCCTTCACAAAGGCGGGATCGTCTCTGAGCACGTGCATCACGTAATGCTCGCTGCAGCCCGGGCGGTACACGTTCCAGAAGGCCTCGCGCACCAGATTTTCCACGGTGCGATAGTCGGCCCCGGTCTCATTGCGTATGATGATATTTTCTTCGTTCATGGTTTTTACTCCTGTTAATTCATGATTTCTTTCAGCCGCCGTTTACGTGTCTGATATACTCCTCCATGGGGATCATAGGCTTTTCAAGCCCGGAAATCGTTTCCGGGGAAAGGGTCAACGCGGCGGCGTATTCTTCGCCCGCCCTTTCAAAGCCTTCAAGCAGCGGCTCGGCCACGATGGCGGCCTCGGGGACGTTCAAAAGCGGCGTCTCCGGCACGCAAATCATGGTGGGGTTCCCGAAGCAGGCGCGGCACATCGCCCTGAGAGCGTCGAAATTGCCCTTCCTGTGCGGAAAGCCGCAGCCACAGATTACCAGCGTGTGCACGCGCGAAAAGTCCACAAGCGGCTCGTGCCTGACCGTGCCGTCCGGGTTTTGCACCATTTTCATTTTTACCAGCGGAATCGTCCTGTCCAAAACCGCCTTCAAATGCGACGGCATGCCGTAGCAGTACAGCGGAAAGCTCCATATGATCACGTCGGCCTCGCGGTAAATATCGAGGATGGCGTTCTGGTCGTCATCTATGACGCAGCGCCCGTCCCCGCGCTGCCAGCAGCTAAAGCATCCGTGGCAGGGCGAAATCTGCTTTTCCCTCACGTGAACCAGGTGAACTTCGTCTTCACCTGTGCGGTTCAGCCCCTTCAGGAAGGCGTCGGTCAAACGGAAGGTGTCGCTCTTGAGCTTGGGGCTGCCGTTAAGTACAAGGATTTTCATAAACTATCTCCTCTTTTTTTGTGTCGCAATTCTTCCGCGGGCGTTCCTTTTCAGTCGTTTTTATCTTCATCGGCCTTATACACAGCTATAAAATGCCTTGCAAAGGCCTCGATCTGCTTTATCGCCTCAGCAGTCTTCTCCGGCTCCCTGTCGCACAGGCGGATAAGCGCGGAAATCGGCGCGGTGTAGGCAAAGGCAAGCATTTCGGGATCGTCGCGCCTGATGAGACCCTTGTCCATCATGGCCGCGAAGACGTGCGTGAACATATCGGTAAGGCCGGTGAGAAAGTGCTTCGTGGCCAACGCACGCGCGCGCTCGTCCCGGAACTGCTCGAGCGTCAGCAGCTTACGGGTCTTAATGATATGCTCGTCGTGGATAGTGAATTCAGCCATCCTCATAGTCATGGCGATGAATTCCTGAGTCGTGTCGGGCACGGGCGGCAGGTTTTCGGCGGAGCCAAAGCGCTGTGCGTAGTAGGCGATCATTTTATCCAGAAGCGCGTTCCATATGGCTTCCTTGCTCTCAAAGTGCTTGTATACACCGCTCTTGACCAGCCCCAGCGACGCGCTTATTTCACGTATGTTGGTGCCCTCGTAGCCCTTTTGTGAGAACAGGCTCAGCGCAGCGTCAAGAATTCTGTCCTTCGTGTCGTTTGCCATAAAACCCTCCTTAAAGGCAGGTGACCTTACGTTCACCTATTATAGTGACCAAAAGGTCACTTGTCAATATGCATTATAAAATTTTTTTGCGTTTTCGCGGACAGGCGCATAAGAATTTGCGCATTGACAACAGGCTGAACGCCGCTTATAATGAAGCTGCGCATGCAAAACGAAAAGATTTGCAGAAAGGAGAAGGTATTCTGGCTAAAGCTGCAAGCGATGGGAGATGAAAGCATATGAAAGAGCAAATAACGGTTTGGGACTACTCCGAGTTGATACTTAAGGCGCTTGGCAAGGGCATACTGCTTAATACAAACGCGGACAAATTCAATTCCATGGTAATAGGCTGGGGACATCTGGGCATACTTTGGGGCAAGCCCACCTTTCACGTGTACGTGCGTCAGGGGCGCTACACAAAGCCGCAGTTGGACAAGGCCGGGGAGTTCACCCTCAGCGTGCCGCTTGGCGGCATCGATCCCAAAATCATACGTGTCTGCGGCTCCGAGTCGGGCTACAACATCGACAAGGTGGCAAAGGCGGGTTTGGAGCTGGAGCCGCCCCGGACGCTCTCTACCCCCGGCATAAGACAGTACCCGCTGACGCTTGAGTGCAAGGTGCTATATGCGCAGGATCAGGAGCTCGGCAAGATTCCCGAGGACATACTCAGGCGCATGTACCCGCAACATATCCCCGGCACCGACCCCATGTCGAACAAGGATTTTCATACGATGTACGTAGGAGAAATCGTCGACGCTTACATTATAAAATAACGTGCAAAAGGAGAAACGCTCTATGTTGAACGTATGGGAGGCCTCAGAGAAGCGCATTTCCTGCCGCGCGTATGAAGACAGGACTATAGACGATGGCACGCTCAGCGCCCTTCGCGCCTGCGTGGAAGAGCTGAACGCCGCGTCCGGGCTGCATTTTCAGCTGTTTGCCTCGGAGAAGCCCGCGTTAAAGCTGTCGAGCGCCATGTTCGCCGGGCCGGTGTACACCTATGCGGCGCTTGTGGGCAGGGATACGCCCGAGGACGCGGAGAAGGTGGGCTATTACGGCCAAGGGCTGGTGCTCTGCGCCACGCAGCTCGGGCTTGGCACCTGCTGGGTGGCGGGCACATACGACCGCGCCTCCATCTCTCCCGAGCTGAACGAGGGCGAGAAGGTGTGGGACGTTATCCCGATGGGCTATGCCGCTGAGAAGACGCCCGTAAAGCAAAAGCTGATACGCTCCGGCATAAGGGCACGCAGCCGCAGGCGCGACAGCTTTCTCGAGGGCGACCCGGGCGCGCCCGACTGGGTGTGGACGGGCATCGAGGCCGTGATGAAGGGCCCCTCCGCAGTAAATCAGCAGCCGGTCAACATACTGTGGCAGGGCGGCAAGGCATACGCAAAGCTCATAAAAAGCGGCCATGGCCTCGAATACAACGACCTTGGCATAGCCAAAAAGCAGTTCGAGGTTGGCGCAGCGCACGCCGGAGTGAAAGGCAGCTTCCTGCCCGGCGACATGGCTGAATTTGTGATAATATCCAAATAAACGAGCCATGCCGTACAGCGCCGGCTGACCGATATGAAAAACAAACAGCGAAGCGTCTGACTGTTTGGTCGGACGCTCCGCCTTTTTGGGGGTAGTTTAGAGCCTTACAGGCTCATGTTGTTTAGGTACTTCACGGCCTCGGTCGCCGCCATGGCGCCGTCCGCGGTGGCCGTGACCAGCTGGCGCAACGCCTTGGTGCGGTTGTCGCCCGCGACGAATACGCCCTCAGTCTTTGTGTGGCAGTCCTCGCCCGCCACTATGTAACCCGCCTCGTCGAGCTCCGCCACGGAAGCGAAGTTCATGTTCTCGGGCACACGGCCTATGGCCACAAACAGGCCGTTCAGCTCTATGGTTCTGACCTCGCCGGTGAGCTTGTTTGTAACCTCTATGGCCTTGAGGCGCTTTTCGGAGATGAGCCTCGTGACGTTGGAATTATATACTATCTCAACGTTCTCGCACGCCTTGAGCCGCTCGGCATTGGTTTCCTCGCCCCTGAAGCTGTCGCGGCGGTGGATAAGATAGACCTGCTTTGCGAGGCCGGCAAGGTACTGGGCATCCTCCAGCGCGGTGTTGCCGCCGCCCACGACCGCCACCACCTTGTTGCGGTAAAAGTTGCCGTCACAGGTGGCACAGTAGGACACGCCCCTGCCCGTCAGGCGCTGCTCGTCCTCGAGGCCGAGCTTGCGGTTTTCGGAGCCGGTAGCAATTATCACGGCCTTGGCCTGATAGCTGCCCTTCGTGGTCACTACGGTCTTGACGCTGCCCTCATCCTTTATGTCCACGGCCTTTTCAAACGCGAATTCCGCACCCAGCCCCTTGGCCTGCTCGTACACCCTGTTTGAAAAGTCGAAGCCGGAGATGTGCGCCTCGACGGGATAGTTCTCTATGTCGGGCGTGTTTATTATCTGGCCGCCGCAGGTGAGCGCCTCAAGCACCAGCACGCTCTTTGTGGCGCGGCGCGCGTATATCGCCGCGGTCATGCCCGCCGGGCCTCCGCCTATGACAATGATATCGTACATCTCAGCCCTCCACGAGCGCGTTGATCATGTCCTTGGGAATGAGACCCACGCTGCGGTTGACTTCTTCGCCGTCCCTGAACACAACCAGGCAGGGAATGGAACTTACGTCATATTCCTCGGCCAGCTCGCTGTTGTCATCCACGTCTATGGAGACGATCTTGTAGCCCTTGTTCTCCTCGGCCAGCTGATCCAGCATGGGCTTCATGGAGCGGCAGGGGCCGCACCAGGTGGCGTTGAAATCGGCCAACACGGGCACCTTGGATTCGAGCACTTCGGTCTTGAAGTTGTTGCTGTTGATCGTTATAACTGCCATTTTAATTCTCCTTATCCAAATTAATCATTATTTTCATTATCAGCGCGCCGAGCTCGTGCGCCTCTTCGTCGCTTAAGCCCATGCAGCCTGCCATGCGGGCGGGTATGCCCAGCGCCCTGTCGCGGAGCGCTTCGCCCTTCTCGGTCATGGCGATTATAAGGCTGCGCTCGTCTCTGGGGTCGCGCGTGCGCATCAGGTAGCCCTTGTTCTCGAGCTTTCTGATAATCGGCGTAAGCGTGCTGGGGTCGAGCATAAGCGCGCGGCTCAGCTCCGTGGCGCTGGCGCTTTTCATCTCCCAGAAATACATCATCACCACATACTGGGTATAGCTTAAATCCAGCTCGTCCAGCATGGGCTGATAGCGCCGCGTAATCTCCTTTGAACACAGGTACAGCGGAAAGCAGAGCTGGTTTCTCAGCAGCAGCGGCGCGTATTTATCGGTCATATCAGATCAGCGCCGCGATGTCGCTCTCAAAGGACGCGGGATCGCTGGTGGGATTGAAGCGCTTTACCACATTGCCTTCGCGGTCCACGAGGAACTTGGTGAAATTCCACTTGATGTCACCGGGCTTTTTGCAGGTGGTGCTGATCTTGCTTATCATCGCCATGGCGGCCTTGTTCTTTATGCCCTCGACCTTCTCGTCTGGCTGCGCCTGCTTTAAGAAGGTGTACAGCGGCTCCTCGTTTTCGCCGTTTACGTCGATCTTGGCCAGCTGGTCAAACTGGGTCTGATACTTGGCGGTGCAAAACTCGTGAATTTCGCTCTCGTCGCCGGGCGCCTGATGGCCGAACTGGTTGCAGGGGAAATCCAAAACCTCTAAGCCCTGCTCGTGATACTTTTCATACAGCTTTTCGAGCCCTTCGTACTGGGGAGTAAAGCCGCAGCCGGTGGCGGTGTTTACGATGAGCAGTACCTTGCCCTTCAAATCGGCCAGATTGAGCGTGGCGCCCTTGCGCGCTTTGACGGTAAAATCATAGATACCCATAGCTTGAATTCCTCCTTGTTTTGTTAGCGAATTAATTGTATCAAATTAATTCCGGAATGTCAAGCGTCAACGCGCGCCTGATTGAAAAGCTTAGGTTAAATAGAGTGCCCATGCATGTCAGTCGCTTACGTTCACCCTGACCCTGCCATTTGACCACTCTATGTCCACGGTCTTGCCGTTCCTCGCCCTGAGGCCGTGCACCCTGCCTTTTTTCCAGCTTGCGGGCAGGGCGGGCAGGGGCTGTATTTCGCCGCGCTCATCGGTTTTAAGCAGCAGCTCGGCTATGCCCGCGCAGGCGCCGAAGTTGCCGTCTATCTGGAAGGGCGGATGGGCGTCGAACAGGTTTAAGTAAGAGCCGCCGCCGAAATGACGGTTCACTTCCCCGTCTCCTTTGCGCCTGCCCTCCACGGTGCGCAGCTGGTTGTCCAGGAGCTTCAGCGCGCGGTCGCCGTCGCCGAGCCTCGCCCACTGGCAGATGCGCCAGCCCATCGCCCAGCCTGTGCTCTCGTCTCCTCTGCGTTCAAGCGTCACGCGGCAGGCCTCGGCCAGCTCTGGCGTCTTTTCGGGCGTGATGAGGTGCGCGGGGTGCATGGCGTACAGGTGGGATATATGCCTGTGATGGATGTCGCTCTCCTGATAGCTCTCATCCCATTCCATAAGCTCGCCGCAGCCGCCTATTTCAAAGGGCTTCAGCAGCGGCAGAGCGCATCTCGCCTGCTCGCACACTTCATCCCGGATCTTCAGTGTCTCCTCCGCTGCGACCAATATGGAGAACAGATCCCTGAGTATGCCCTGCGTCATCGCGGTGGTCTTGGATACAGCCAGGGTTACGTTTCTCAGCACATACGTGTTTTCGGGCGAAGTGGTGGGCGAAAGGATGAGCTTGCCGTCTTCGTCTTCAATCAGCAGCGCCAGATAGAACTCGGCGGCCTTTTTCATTATAGGCAGCGCCGTGGTTTTCAAGAATTCCACGTCGCGGGTGTACTCGTAGTGCTCCCACAGATGGCGGCAGAGCCAGCCCGAGGACATGCACCAGAACGCAAATACCGCGCTGCCCGGAATGTTTGCGCCTACGGGCGTGCTCAGACGCCACAGGTCGGTGTTGTGATGGCTGACCCAGCCGGACGCGCCGTAATACTCCTTCGCCGCGCGCTCGCCGCTTTGGCTCAGCTCGCTTATCAGCCTTATGAGCGGCTCATGGCACTCGATTAGGTTGGTCATGAGCGTCGGCCAGTAGTTCATCTCCGTGTTTATGTTTATGGTGTAGTTGCAGTTCCACGGGGGCGTGATGCTGTTGTTCCATATGCCCTGCAGGTTCATGGCCTGCGTGCCCTCGCGGGAGGCCGCAATCGTGAGATAGCGCGCGTAGTTGAAGTACAGCGCGTAGAGCGCGGGGTCGCTTTTGCCGTCCTCGTGCCTGTAGAGCCTTTCGTCCGTGGGCAAAAAGCGCTCCTCGCCTCCGTCAAGCTCGAGCCCCGCGCGGTCGTACAGGCGCTTATGGTCGCGTATGTGCTCCGCCTTCAGCGCGAAATAGCCGACCTTGGAAGCGCGGTTCAGGTTCTCGGAACAGGGTTCGATATAGGGCCTCCCCTCTGTGACCGGGTGCCTGTTCCAGCCGTTGAAGCTCGTGCGTGCGTCAAACAGAAGCACGGCGGAATCGGCGTTCACTACCCTTAAGCTGCCGCCCTGTCTGAACACCTGCCCGTTTTCGCTTATAACCCTGACGCAGGCGAAGTAGCCCATGCCTCTGGTCTCGTCGGTGTCGCCGTAGACGATTTTGCCTCTGGGCTGCTGCGGGTCGCCGTAGTGCCACACGTAGGCGGGACAGTTGCCCTGAATAGAAACGCTGTCCTCACTCATGCTCACGCGCGCGTCGAGCGCGGGGCTGAGCGTCAGGGCAAAGCTCACCTTGCCCGCGCGCGAGGCGCTTATTCTCATCGCCAGCACCTGATGCGGGCAGCTGATAAAGCTTTCGCGCTCGTATTTTACGTTTTCGCACTCGTATTCCGTGAGGCTGATGCCCTCGGAGATGTCGAGCGCGCGCTTGTAGGCGCTTATCTCGCCCTCGTGCTCAAAGTCCAGCGTGATGTCGCCCAGCGCCAGATACACCTGCGACCACAGCCCCTCGCACTCGCGCTCGATTACCCTTTGAGCCTCCTCGTTTTTGCCCGCAAGCACCAGCGCCTGCGCCTTTTTAAAGCCCTCCGCGGCGGTCTTGTTTTCGTAAAACGCGGGATAGCCGCTCCAGAGCGTGTCCTCGTTCAGGCAGAGCCTTTCCCGCCTTGCGCCGCCGTACACCATCGCGCCCAGGCGGCCGTTGCCCAGCGGCAGCGCCTCGTTCCAGCTGCGCGCCTCCTGCCTGTACCACAGAATGTTGTTGCCGCGATTTATCATGTGCTCGTCCTCCGTTCCGGTTTGGTTCAGGTTCAACACATATTCGAAGCAGGCCGCCCGCCGGGCGGACGCCGTCTTTCTCCCTCGTATTCTATCACCCTGCTGGCCGTGTTGTCAATGCTATGGCTGTTTGCCGTTTCACCTGCGCGCAAGTTTTGACGCTGCCGTGATAAAATAGGAATACAGCATCCGCGTCCTTGACATTTGCGACTCTATTTGCTAAAAT
>JAFPYA010000379.1 GCA_017412445.1 Clostridia bacterium | reverse complement strand
TCACCGTGTCCACTTCTTCTGCGGTATTTTCTTCGCTTAAGGAAAAACGTATCGATGCGTGCGCTTCGTCGCGGGTTTTGCCCATCGCCATAAGCACATGCGACGCGTCCAATGAGCCGCTCGTGCAGGCGCTGCCTGCCGAAACCTGCACGCCCTTCAGGTCGAGGTTGAACAGCAGAGCCTCTCCGTCCACTCCGTCAAAGGCGATATTTACTATACCGGACGCGCGTCTGCTGCCGTCGGGACCGTTGAGGTTAGAGCCGGGGATAGTACCAAGAATTCCATTTTCAAGTCTTTCCGTAAGTTTGCTCTTTGTGTTTTCTATTGTTTGTTTGTTTTCCTTTATCAGCTCAATGGCTTTGCCAAGCCCGACAATACCAGGCACATTTTCAGTGCCGCCTCTGCGGCCTCGCTCCTGTGAGCCGCCGAATATCAGACTGTTGAGATCCATGTTATCGCGCACGTAAAGCATGCCTATCCCCTTTGGCGCGTGCAGCTTGTGGCCGCTGATAGAGAGCATGTCTATCTTTTGCGCGTGCAGGTGCCAGTCAAAAGCGCTCACTCCCTGCACCGCGTCGGTGTGGAAGAGCGCCCCGTGCGCGTGGGCGATCTGGCACATTTCGTCTATATCCTGCAGCGTGCCGACCTCATTGTTTGCCGCCATTACGGAGACAAGCGCCGTATCGTCATCTATCAGGCGCTCAAGCTCGCTTGCTGCTGCGTGTCCTGTACTGTCAACAGGCAAATATTTTATAGTGAAGCCCTGCTGACGCAGGCGTTTTACGCCGTTCAGTATGGCCTTGTGTTCGATTTCCGTGGTGATTATCGTTCGGCGCTTACCGCCAGAATAGGCGCTGTTCATCAGCGCCCAGCTATCTGCTTCACAGCCTCCGGATGTAAAATAGATTTCCCTTGCGTCGCAGTCGAAATACTGTGCTATGCTTCTTCGCGATTTTTCTATAGCTTTTCTTGCGTTTCTTCCGGACGAATACACGCTTGAAGGATTGCCGTAAAACTCACAAAAGTAAGGAAGCATCGCTTCCAGTACTTCCTCTTTTACCCGCGTTGTCGCGGCATTGTCCATATAAATCATAAGTCACATGCGTCCGGAAGAGGTACAAGACCTCTTCCGGACATAAGAAAGTTTATTTCTTAAGAGTTTTCTTTGCGAGCGCGGCCACATTTTCACCGGTGAAGCCGTACTCCTTGAACAGGAACTTGTAGGGAGCGCTCTGGCCAAAGCGGTCGATGCCCAGAACTTCGCCGTCAAGACCCACGTACCTGTACCAGCTTATGGTGGAAGCAGCTTCAACCGCCACGCGGGCGCGAACCTTCTTGGGCAGTACGCTTTCCTTGTACTCCTCGCTCTGCTCCTCGAAGAGCTCAAAGCTCGGCATGGAGACCACTCGGGCATCGATGCCTTCATCCTTCAGTATAGCCTGAGCGGCCACGCAGACCTCTACCTCGCTGCCTGAAGCCATCAGTATGCAATCCGGAGTTTTCTTCTTGCTGTCGGAAATGATGTAGCCACCCTTGAGCGCCTCGGGACCGCTCTTTTCGTTGAGCGCGCAATCCTGTCTGGAGAGAATGAGCGCTACGGGGTGCTTCTGGGTCATGGCGGCATACCAGCCGGCGGCAACTTCCTTGCTGTCGCAGGGACGGAATACCACGAGGCCCGGTATGGCTCGGAGACCCGCCAGCTGCTCTACGGGCTGATGGGTGGGACCGTCTTCTCCGACGCCTATGGAGTCGTGAGTAAGCACATAGGTCACAGGCAGATTCATGATGGAGGCTACGCGCATGGCGTTCTTCATGTAATCAGAGAACACGAAGAATGTGCCGCAGTACGGGCGCAGGCCGCCATGCAGCTTCATGCCAGCGCAGATGCAAGCCATCGCATGCTCGCGCACGCCGAAGTGCAGGTTACGTCCGGTGCGATCCTCAGCGCTGAAGTCACCCTGATTCTTCATGTAAGTCTTGTTGGAGGGCGCGAGGTCGCCGCTGCCGCCAATGAGGTTGGGGATGCGCTCGGCGAGGCGGTTGATTACTACGCCGGAGCTGTTGCGGGTGGCGGCTTTGCCTTCAAACTGCCAGTACTCGGGATCGTTGAGCAGATCCACAGGCAGCTCATCGCTGTGCCAGATATCCCACTCCTTGCGCAGCTCGGGATATTTCTCGCTCCATCTGTCAAAGAGCTTCTGCCAGTCGGCTTCGGCCTTTGCGCCTTTTTCAGCCACCTTTGCGGTGATCTTGTACACTTCATCGGGTACCGCGAAGCTCATGGGCTCGGTATCGATCCACTTCAGTTTCTTCTTGAGCGCTACGATGTTGTCCTCGCCCAGAGGCTCGCCGTGAGCAGAGGGCATGCCCTGCTTGGGAGAGCCGTAACCGATTAGGGTGTGGCACACTATGAGGTTGGGCTTGTCGCTTATCTTGGCGAGCTTGATGGCGGCCTCAACATTCTCAAATATGTTGCCATCGGCTACGTCGATTACGTTCCAGCCATAAGCGCGGAAGCGGGCGGGCAC
>JAFPYA010000033.1 GCA_017412445.1 Clostridia bacterium | reverse complement strand
TGATACCAGCCGGGCAGTATCACGGTGATTACCGAAACGCCGAGCGTCTCGTTGTATATGTCGAACATCGCGTCCACGCCGCCTTTTCGCAATTCGTCTATGACGCGCAAAAACTCGTTTTCGTATTTGAGCGAGCTGCGGCCTACGAATATGGCGTGGGAGTATTGCAGCTTGAGCTTAGTGCCCTTGGATATTTCAACCAGCTCGTCCAGCGCCCTGAGTATGTGCGCACGGCCTATGAGTGGATAGGACATGGAGACCTTGGATTCCGCCCTTGGGTGCACGGTCAGGGGCTTATTGTACTTTAAGCACAGCTCCGCGACCTTGCGTATCTCCTCGGTGTCAGAGTACACGCCCGGCTCGTACATGAGCCCGAGGGAAAGGCCGCAGGCACCGTTTTGCAGCGCGCTTTCGAGCAGCGCAAGCATGCGCTTTTCCTCCTCGGGTGTGAGCTTGCGGTTTTCATAGCCCGCGACCGCGGCTCTCGCGGTGCAGTGACCGGCCAGCTCCGCCATGTTGCATGGCATGTTCCCGTCCACGGCCTCAAAAAAGTCCTGTACGCGGCCGTATTTGCCCTTAGTGTCGTAAAAGCCGAACAGCCCCGCGCCCACCTTGTCAACGTTCGGGCAGTCGGGCTCAAAGCCCACCTCGGATATGCCGCAGTTGCCGCTTATGAAGGTGGTGATGCCATGCCTTATGAACGGTTCGAAATAGGGCAGGGGATTTTGCTTTATCGCAAACCAGTCGTTGTGTGAGTGCCCGTCTATGAAGCCTGAGGACACGGACAGACCGTTTAAATCCAAAACCTTGTCTGCTTCGTCTGAAACAGATGCGCCGGTTTTAATTATTCTGTCGTCCTCGATAAGTATGTCGCCCATTTTGGCGTCCGCGCCGGTGCCGTCATAAATCTTGCAGTTTTTGATCAGCGTCCTCATAAAATCACAGCCTCCGAAAGCTTTATGTGCAATTTGAACATATTATATTGCAAAAAGGCGCAATTTGCAAGCCTTTTTATTCAGCTTAAAAGCTGGACACAAGCAGCGCGGGGTGGTATAATATAGCCTCAAAGGGCGTTTCAATCAAACGTACGCAACTGGTAAAGGAGAAGAATGACATGAAAGAACGCATTTTGGCATTGCTGCTGGCGCTCGTGCTTGCGCTTGGCATCACCGCCGCAGCGGAGGAAGCCGGCGCTCAGCCTTTGTCCTCGTGGACGGCGAATGCGCCCGCCCGCGAGGCGCTTATCGCATATGTGACCGCCGTGACCGATGAAAACAGTGAGGATTACATTCCCCCTCAGGACAGAATCGCCGTGTTCGATCTTGACGGCACGCTGTTTTGCGAGACCGATCCCAACTATTTCGATTACATGCTGCTCAAGTACCGCGTGCTTGAGGATCCCGACTACAGGGACAAGGCCACCGACGCGGAGCGCGTGGCGGCGCTCAAGATAAAGGAGCAGAACGAGAGCGGCATGAGCTTTACCGGCCTTGAGGTGGATCACGGCAGGGCTGTTGCCTCCGCGTTTTCGGGCATGACCCTTGCGGATTTCAGCGCCTACATTCAGGAGTTTAAAAAGCAGCCCATGCCCAGCTACGAGGGCATGACGCGCGGCGAGGGCTTCTATGTGCCCATGGTCGAGGTGGTGGAGTATCTGCAGCAGAACGGCTTTACGGTCTACATCGTCTCCGGCACCGACCGCCTCATAGTGCGCGGGCTTTTGAAGGACTCCGTACTTGACATTCCTCCGCGTCAGATCATAGGCTCAGATGAGAGCATCGTCGCCCGCAATCAGGGCGACGCTGACGGGCTCAATTATCAGCTTCTGACCGAGGAGGACCTGATACTGGGCGGCGATTTCATCACCAAAAACCTCAAGATGAACAAGGTCATAGTGATTATGCAGGAGATCGGCCAGCAGCCCGTACTGTCCTTCGGCAACAGCACCGGCGACAGCAGCATGGCCATATATGTGACCAACAACAACCCCTATCCCAGCATGGCGTTCATGCTCCTGTGCGACGACCTCGAGCGCGAGAACGGCAATCAGAGCAAGGCGGACAAGATGGAGGAGCTTTGCCTCACCTATGGCTGGATGCCCATTTCAATGAAAAACGACTGGCAGACCATCTACGGCGACGGCGTAAGCAAGGTGCGCTGAGGTACAAGGCGTTTCGCTCAATAAAGCGCGGCCCGGAAACGATTAAGCTTCCGGGCCGCGTTTTTTTGTTTCTGTGAAACGGGAGATATGCTTTCTTACAGTTCTATGTATACTTCCCATATGCCGTGCGCCTTCATGGGCAGGGTCAGCGTATCGCCGACTATGGCGGCGCATTGTTCGGGTGCTCTCCCGCTCAAATCGCACATGCGGGCGGCTTTGGCCTTCACGCGCAGCACCGCTTCGCCGTCTTTTCCGTCCGTCTCGTAGCCGCGCACGAATATGCCTTTTTCGGCGGGACGCACGCTTGTCACGGCCGCGCCGCCGCCAACAAGCTCAAGCAGGCTGTTTTCCCAGGGCAAGTCGCCCTCGTGCACGCTCGCGGAGCAATACATGGGCGCGTGGTTCACTTCGTCGGTAAGGCGCTGAAGCTCCCGTGCCTCGCCTCCGCCCGCGGCCATGAAAAGCGATATTACGTGTTCGCCCCTCTCGGGGTACGGGTCGGGATTGACCGCGCTGTTGATAAGTGTAAGAGAGAAATCTTTTTCGGTGCCCCGGTAGCCGTACTTGCAGTCGCTTAAGAGCGAAAGCGCCGCGCCGTCAGCCCTGAGCGCCGCCGCCCCGCCGATGCCGGGCACGTCGTTGTTGAGCGCGCGGCGAACGGTGCTGCCGGAGGGGATAAGGTAGCGGAATTCGCCCTTCATATCGCTTGCGGGCGCGCTCCACGCAAGCACGGGAATAATCCCGGCTCCCTGCTCCTGCCAGTCGGCCTTTATGTCCATGCGCAGATAGTTGGCGCCCTCGTCCAGAGAATAGGTAACTTCAAAGGTGGAGGGCACCTTGTGCGTGCCTTCATACACATATTTCGCTTTTGCGCTCTGCCTTACGGGGCCGCCTGAAAGCCTCGTAAGCTCGACGCATTTGTCTATGTCGTGCTTTCTCAGCGTGCGGCCTATGTTCCATGCGTTAGAGGTGCGGCATTCGGTTTCGAGGTATTCAAGCCCCGCGGTTTTTCCACTCTGCAGGAGCGATACGCCTTTCTTCAGGTCGGTAAACTCCTTTACCCTGCCGCTCGAAGCGTCTATGACCGCGCGCACCACGCCGTTGTCGAGGGTGATGTCGTCGTAGAAAGCCGAGGTCTCGCCGCCCTCCATCAGATACACGGGATAGCTTTCGAGCTTGCGCTGCCTTAAAACGACGGTGGTGTAGCCAAGCGGCGGCAGATCAGCGCGCACAAGAATGCGGAAATAACGGTGATCCCAATACCATTGCACCTTGCTGTCCACCAGACGGAAGGGCAGCTCGCGCCCGTTTAAGTCTTCGATATATACGCGCTTAAGGTCGCCCGTGTAGTCCCACACGGTGATCTCGACCACCGCGCTTCGCTTATAGGGCAGGGAGTTGAACACGTTGAACAGCCTCATAAGGCCGCTGCCGCGCTCGGGCACAGGCACACCCGCAAAATTGCCCACGCCGTAGCCCACGCCCGCGCCCTCGGACTGGGTGTCGTATTTTACGTGCTCCGCCCTTTCACGGGGCTCGGCGTTCTTTATCGCAGGCAGGGCGGAGGTGTCTATGCGCCCTGAGATCGCGCGCATGGCCTTTTCACGCTGGGTGTTAGTGAAGGCCGCCGTAGTCTGGAACAGACCCATCGCGTATTCGCGCGAATCGCGCACGCAGGAGCCGGTGAGTATGTCGTGAAAATGCGTAAACAGCACGTCCCGCCATACCCTCTCCGCCTGCGCCGCGGGCAGACGGTAGGGAGTCAGACGCCCCGCGAGCGCGGCCAGCGCCTCGGTGTCGTAAAGCGCGGCCTCCGCGTGGCGGTTGCCAAGCTTGATGCGGCTTTGAGTGGTGTAGCAGCCGGGCGAAAAGAAGTTGAGCTCGTCCGTGACCACGGGCAGCTTGCCCCGCACCGCCTCGGCCTCCCTGAAGTAGTCCCTGAGCCCGCCGAACTGTATCGTGGGATAGATAGGCCAGGTCATCATGTCCAGCGCCCTCTCCACGTCCCTGCGGGTGGGGCCGCCGCCGTGGTCGCCCACGCCGAAGAGCACCATGCCGCACTTGAGGCCGCTTGAGCGCTTGACCACGTCCATAAGGCCGTTGGCCATGTGCGGAGTTATGCCGGCGTTGTACCAGTTGGCTTCCTTGAGCACCATCACCTCGCGGCCTGAGGGCGCGCGGTAGAGGTATAGCAGGTCCTTGCGGGCGTTGCCGCGGCAATGATACATGTATTTGACGCCGCCGAACGCGTCTATTTCGGGGATCGTTTCGGCGTGACCGAACGTGTCGGGCACGAAGTCTATGTCGAAGTCCTTCACGCCCCAAACCGCCGAAAGATAGGAGCGCGTGTACTCTATGTGCCTCAAAAGCGACTCGCCAGAGGGCATGTTCTTGTCGGGCTCCACCCAGCTTGTGGCCGCGACCTGCCAGCGCCCCTCGGCTATGCGCGCCTTGATGCGCTCCATAAGCTCCGGGTCGTATTCCTCGACTATTCTGTAAACGGAGCCCTGCGACTGGGTGTAGGTGAACAAGGGGTACTCGTCCATTATATTGCACATGGTGCTGAAGGTGGCCAGAGTTGCCGCAACGGTCTCGTGGTAGCCCCACATCCAGTTCATGTCTATGTGTGAGTGGCCGCTCAAAATCAGCTTGTAGGACTTGGCGATTTCCGCCATGGGCATAAGTGTCTTTTCGGCGCGAAGGCACTCTTCGTCAGTAAGCACGCCGTCCCGTTCAAGCGCCGCCAAAAGCCCGTCGAGCGCCTGCTCGATTTCGCTTTGGAAGGCGCCTCCGTTAGCCGAGGAGACGCTAATGGCGTACTCCACTTCGGCCAGTATGCGCCTGTTCGCGCGCGAGGGAGGGGTGATATGGTTTACTTCGGATTCGGGCGTGCCAAAGCTGTACTCAAACGCGGTCTGCTCACGGTTTCCGCCCACCTGCGTCTTGAGATGCAGAAATTTCTCCGCGAGGTTGCTCATTCGGTCTGCCTCCTTTATTTATCCTGAAATATATGATTGTATGGTTTCCACGTTGTTTTGCAGCAACAAGCGGGCGGCAGCTTGCCACCCGCTTGCGTTTGACGGTATCTATGCGCCTATTTCGATAAGGGCATTGTGAATCGCGAGTATATTTTCAATTTTTGTATCGGTGGGCAGCTCGCAGCCGGGCATGAACATGGCGCGTGCGCAATTGACGCTTGCGGCGGTGTCGAGCATGGCCTGTTTCGTGTGGGCGGCGTTGCAGGTGTACACGTCGCTTACGGGGTCGATGTTGCCGTTCATAATGCATCTGCCCTTCGAGTCCTCTATGGCCTTAGCGAAGTCGACCACGTGATCCACGTCCACTATCGCCGCGCCGAGGCTCGTTGTCAGGGGTACTATGCCGCTCGTGTTGCCGCAAACGTGCAGTCTGCCGGTTATGCCGAGACTCTTCATGCAGTCAAACAGCTTTTTGTGCACCGGGAACACCAGCTTTTCGTACAGCGCGGGCGAGACCAGCGAGGCCACGGGATCGGCCACGTACACGTATTTTACGCCCTTTTCGGCAAGGCAGCTTATAAAATCAGCCGTCGTGTCGCTCACGATGTCAAGCAGCTTTTCGCAGCATTCGGGCTCGTCGAACATGTCCACAAGAAAGTCCTCCACGCCGCGAATGTTGCCGGCCACGGTCATTGGGCCTACCGCCAGCACCATGGGATCGACGTCGGGGTCCTTAAGCGCGTATTCCGCCGCCTTCACGAGGTCGTAAAGTCGGGGAATGTCGCGCGCCTTCAGGGGCACAAGCTTCTCTACATCGCATATGTCGTCAAGTGCGCTTTTGGTCATCGTGGGTAGCTTGTCCTTAAAATACGTGACCTCGGAGCCGTAGCCCTCGGCCTCTCTGAGCAGATCGGAAGCAATCTGTATGAAATCAAGCTTATACTCGCGCGCGGCGACGGCTGCGGCGTCGGCCATTTTTTTCCAGTCCTTGCAGTAGGTCTCTATGTCCATGCCCTTTCCGCCGTCGGCAAAGCGGCACACGGCGCTGCCGATGATGGTGAGGTTGGGTCTCATGTCTGTTTTCTCGCCTTTTATGTAGGCCGCGAGCCTTTGCTTAGAATTCATATCGTGCCCTCCATTGATGACAGAACTGTATTTGCACCGCAATCGCTGCTAAGCGCGTGCATCGATTTTATTATATTCGCATCTACCTATCGTGTCAATAGGTAAAACGGATTAACGCGCTGTCCTTTGCGATCTGAAACGGTGCGGAAGCATCTGTCAAAGTCAGTAAATCCGCAAGACGTATGAAATAATGAAATCGGGTGCCGGCGCGGTAATTGAAGCCGGGGCAAGCGGCCTTTCGGCGGCTGTGCTTGTGGGTGCAGACCTGTTTATTGGCTGGTACAGTCCCTTAAAGAGAAAGCTTAACAAATTATGGGGCGGCAAGAAAGAGGCAGACGAAAGCATAGCCGGGCTGCTGAACGGAATGTAAACGCGCTCAAATAGAGCATATAAGCGCAAAAATACGCCCGATTTTGATATTTGGCGGAACTGTAGCGCACAGCATTTCGGCTTGTCTCCGATACGGCCACTTTATAAGCTCTGCCTCATTTACTACTGTGGTGAATTGCCTTTACAGTTAAATCATTCAGAAAATTATAATATTAAAACAATAAAAAAGTCTGATTTTAAACTTGACACATTTGGGAAAGGCGAGTATAATCTGCGCCATAAACCGTTGAGGCGAATATCAAACCGGAAGGGACACCTACAGAGAGCGGGGACAGCTGAGAGCCCGCGGAAGGTTCACCGGCAAATGGATCGCCGAGGGAAAGGTGAAAGGGCTTGCCCGAGTATCCGGACCGTGTGCTCGCGTTAAGGGCAGAGAGTTTGTTGGAACTCTCGTGAGAGGGACCGTCCAAAGCGGTTCAATGAAGGTGGCACCATGGGTTTGTGTTTACAGGCTCGTCCTTTACAGGGGCGAGCTTTTTGTTTACACCTTCGCTCTTTCCGACTCCGGGGTGGCAGCCGGACGACCAACGCTCCAATGTCGCCATATACGACCAAAAGAAAGGAAGGTACACCCCGATGGCAGAAAAGAGAACCGTACAGACCCGCGAAGAAAAAGGCTTTTCCATCCAGAACCTGATAATAGTCGCCATATTGCTGGCGGCAGGCGCAGTGCTCAAGCTGTTTGTAGGCAGCGTGGTCAACTTCTTCGGCATGAAGCCGAACTTCATAATTGCCTCGTATTGCCTGGCCATACTGCTTGTGCGCCCGAAGCTCTACGAGAGCGCGATAATCGGCATACTTGCCGGCGCAATCTGCCAGTTTCTGCCCGGAACCCCGTGGCTGAATTTCATAAGCGAGCTGCTGGGCGCAGTGGCGATGTTCTTTATGCTCAAGGTGCCCTTCAGGTTCGGCAAGCTCGACCTGAATCCTCTGCTTGCCATCTTCGTTTCCACCGTGATTTCCGGCGGCAGCTTCGTGGTTTGCCTGTTCGTATTCATGCACATGGAGAGCAGCGGCCTTGTGGCCTACATTCCGATAGTGCTGGGCACGGCGGCTATAGGCAGCGTGCTGGTGCAGCTTTTGTACCTGCCGCTTAAAAAGGTGCTCAAGAAATAAAACGCCCCGAAATAACCGCTGAAAGGAAACCGCTTCCATGATCGACATTCAGGCTCTCACCTTCACCTATAAAGACGAGACCGCTCCGGCGCTTGAAAACATCACGCTCAGCGTGCCAGAGGGCGGCTTTCTGGGCATCATAGGCCCCGCCGGCGCGGGTAAGACCACGCTGGCGCGCGCCATAGGCGGCATCGTGCCCCACCACTATCCCGGCGACTACTACGGGAGCGTAAAGGTGGACGGGCTGGACACCATAGATAACCGCCTGACCGACCTTTCCCGCATAGTGGGCACAGTATTTCAGGATGTGGACAGCCAGATAATCTCCTCTGTGGTCGAGGACGAATTGCTCTACGGCATGGAAAACTTCGGCATACCGCACGATGAGATACCAAGGCGCATGGAGTTCGCCTTAAAGCAGGTGGGCATAGAGAGCCTGAGGGAGCGCACTATAGCCTCGCTCTCCGGCGGACAAAGGCAAAAGGTGGCCATCGCTTCGGTCATCGCCCTAAGACCCAAGGTGCTGGTGCTGGACGAGCCTACGGGCGAGCTTGATCCCGCCAGCAGCAGGCAGATTTTCACTCTCCTTAAGACGCTGAACGAGGAGTACGGCATCACCGTGGTTATAATCGAGCAGAAGATAATGCTGCTTTGTGAGTTCGCCAGGCAGCTTATGGTGCTCGACCACGGCAGGATATTCGTAAAAGGCGACACCCGCGAGGTGCTTTCCCACGCGGAGGAGCTTGAGGCGCTGGGGGTCAACTGTCCGCGCGTGGCCTATCTCAGCCGCCTGCTTGAAAAGGAAACAAGGGAGACGCTGCCTGTATGCGTGAGCATTGAGGAGGCCGAAGCAATGGTGAGGGGGCTGATGAAATGATTAAGCTGGAAAACGTCAGTTTTGCCTACGCGGCGGCGGGCCCTACGGTGGAAAACCTGAGCTTTCACGTGGAAAAGGGCGAGTTTGTGGCCCTGCTCGGCGCAAACGGCGCGGGCAAAACCACCACCGTTAAGCTTATCGACGGGCTCATTAAGCCCACAAAGGGGCGCGTGCTGGTGAACGGGGAGGATACCGCAAAAACCCGCGTCAGCCGAAGAGCCCGTCAGGTGGGTTTTCTGTTTCAAAACCCAGACAGGCAGATATGCAAAAACACCGTTCGCGAGGAAATCGCCTTCGGCCTCAGAGCCGCGCGCGGCGACCTTGGCGAGGACGGAATAAAAAACAGAGTGGAGGAAACCCTCGCGGCCTTTCACTTTACGGGCGAAGAGGAGCCCTTCTCGCTCAGCCGCGGGCAGCGCCAGCGCGTGGCGTTGGCCTCGGTGCTCGCGGTCGAGCCGCAGATACTGATACTGGACGAGCCGACCACGGGTCTGGATTACAGCGAATGCTGCCACATCATGGACACGATAAGCCGCATGAACCGCGATGGGCAGGTGACTGTGGTTATGGTGTGTCACGACATGGAGGTAGTATTGGACTACGCCCAAAGGGCGCTGGTAATGGCGGGAGGCCGCCTACTCGGCGACGGGCCGGTAGGAAAGATTTTCCGGGACCGTGAGCTTATGGAGCGGGCTTCCGTGCTGCCGCCTCAGATAACGGGGCTGGCGATGCGCCTGGGCGAGGGCTTTGAAAACGCCGACACGGCGGAGGAGCTGGCCGCAGTCGTTATGCGGCGCAGGGAAGGCAGGAGGAAGCAGGCATGAGGAATCTGTTTCAGTACGTGCCGGGCAACTCGCTGATACACCGGCTGAATCCTATCACCAAAATCGTATTGACCATCGCCATATGCGTCGCCGCGTTTATGACTGATAACCTGATATATCTGGCGGCACTGCTGGGGGTCGACCTTGCAATAGGCATAATCGCGGGCGTGCCCAAAAAGACGCTGGGCATACTCAAGGGCTTGCTCAAGATTGCGGCGTTCCTGTTTATATTGCAGGCGCTGCTCACACGCCGCGGAACGCCCGTGTTCTGGATAGTGACGGACACGGGGCTGCTGTTGGCGGGCAAGGTGGTGCTTAGGCTGGTGGTCGTGTGCATGCCTTTGACGCTGGTGCTTGCGGTGACCAGAGTTTCGGATCTCGCAAATGCCCTCGTGCAGGTGGTGCACGTGCCGTATAAATACGCCTTCACGCTGACCACCGCCATACGCTTCGTGCCCCAGTTTTTAGAGGAAATGAACGACATCATGGAGGCGCAGACCGCACGCGGCATAGAGTTCGACACGCGCAACAGCTTCAAAAAGCTGGGCATGATTCTGCCCCTGTGCGCGCCGCTGCTCATCTCATCCGTGCGCCGCTCAGACCAGACTGCGGTTGCCGCCGAGGTGCGCGGCTTTGAACTGAGAACCTCCTCGTCCGGCTATAAGCGCTACCCCTTTCGCCTGTGCGACCTCCCGGCTGCGCTGCTCTGTGCGGCGCTGATAGTTTTAGCCGCGCTGATTTAGAGACCGGGAAACACTTAGAACAAAACGCTCGTAAACCCTACGGGCAATAAGGAGACGAAATGAACGCCAAGGAGCGGATTCACGCTATTTTGAACTGTCAGCCCCACGACCGTCTGGGCTGGGACTTCAACGACCCGAATTATAAGGACATACTCATGGCGGAGGGGCCTTCGCTTGAGCGGCCTGAGGCGAAGGGTTTTGAGGACTGGGGCTGCTATGAGGAATTGATGAAGCACGTGCCGGATTTTCGCGGCGAGGTGCGCATGGATCCCTACGGCAACATACTGGGCAGGCTCGATGGCAAAACCAAAGGCGAGTGCGTGCACGGCGCGCTTGAGGACGACTGGGCTCTGTTGGACAGCTACCGCTTTCCGGTTTTTGACGCCGAGAAGTACGCCTTAAAGCTTAAAAGGCATAACTACCGCGAGGACGAGCGCTACGTTTTAGGCTCGGCCGTATCGGTCTTTTCGGTGCTCAGGGATGTGCGCCTGATATCGAACGCGCTTATGGACACGATCGAGGAGCCGGAAAACGTAAACGATTTTCTGGAGAGGCTGCATGCCTTTACGCTGCCCATACTCGACGTAATGGCAGAAAACGGGGTAAACGGCTATATAATCTACGACGACTGGGGCACGCAGATATCGCCCTTCATAAGCCCGCGGTCATTTGGCAGTATATTTCAGCCGGCATACGCGCGCCTCGCGGACGCCTGTCACGCGCGCGGTCTGGACCTTATCGTCCACTCCTGCGGATGTGTTTATCCGCTGGTCGAGATGCTGGTTGAGGCGGGCGTGAACGGCTTTCAGTTCGATCAGCCCGAGCTCACCGGCAGCCGCGTCTGGGCGGGCGAGTTCGGCACGCGCGCGGCGTTTTATTGCCCCGTGGACATACAGAAGGTGCTCGTAACCGGCGACAGAGCCTTTATCGAGAAGACCGCGCTGGATATGTGCGAGGTGTTTCGCGCTCACGGCGGCAACCTCATCTGCAAGGACTATCCAACCTACAACGACATAAACGTCGCCGAAGAGTGGGCAAGGTGGGCGATGGACGTGATAGTCGCGTCCTCCGATATGTAATTGCCGCTTCGCGGGAAGCGTGAAATCTAAAGCGCGCAGGGGCGCGCCATTTTGTATTTCCTTCAGAGAGGAAGGCTATGGACACAAAGAACTGTCTGCGTGATCTGGCGTGCCGGGTCAACGAAATCGCGCAAAGCGACGTTATGAACCAAAGGCGCGCGCTCTGGCGCAGACAAAACAGCTTTCATTCGGACAGGCCGCCGATATACGTGCGCGCCTTCGCAGTGGACGAATGGTTTGATAAATCGACGCTTAAGTGCGAAGACCCCATGCTGCGCGGCTATGAATATCAGCTCCGCCAGTCCATATGGCGCAGCGCCATTGGCGACGACTACATAGTCGAGCCATGGGTGGAGATGGACGCCTCCTACGTGATGGCAAACGGCGAGCGCTGGGGCGTGCCGGTCAGCCTTGGGGAAAAGCCGGTAAACGGCGGCGCGGCGGCATTCAAGCCTGTATTGCTTGAGGAGGATTTCTCCTGCCTGCGCACGTCGCCATACAGGGTGGACGAGGAGAAGACCGCGCTGAGAAGCGAAAAGCTGAGCGACGCGCTGGGCGGGGCGCTGCCGGTGTTCGTGTCGCGCCAGGGTCCCTACAGCATGTGGAGCGGCGACATCTCTACCGATCTTGCCAAGCTGCGCGGGCTTGAGCAGATAATGTGGGACGTATACGACAACCCCGACTGGCTGCACAGCCTGCTGGCTTTCATGCGGGACAGCATATTGAAAGGTCACGCGGAGGCCGAGGCGGCAGGCGGGTTTTCGCTCGCTGACCATCAAAACCAGTGCATGCCCTACTCAGAGGAGCTTGAGGACCCGAATCCCGCAGTCACGGGCGTATCCCGCAGGCGGCTGTGGCGTTTTCTGGCCGCGCAGGAGTTTACGGGCTTCAGCCCGGCCATGTTCTGGGAGTTTATACTTGAGTACCAGCAGCCCATACTCGAAGCGTTCGGGCTTACGGCCTACGGCTGCTGCGAAAACCTGACCGGCGTTATTCCGTATCTGAGGCGCATAAAGAACCTCAGGCGCATCGCGGTTTCGCCGTTTGCAAACGCCCAAAGGTGCGCCGAGCTCATAGGCCCGGATTACATACTGTCGTGGCGCCCCAGCCCCTCGCTTATGCTGGCCACGGGCCTGAACGAAGAGCTTGTGCGCAAGCACATGAAGGAGCACTTTGCCTGCTTCAAGCTGAACGGCAACCGCTTCGATATAACGCTCAAGGACGTCGAGACAGTCAGCAACCGGCCTGAGAACGTCCGCCGCTGGGTAGAAATCGTGCGTGAGGAGATCGATCGCGCGTTTTGACGGGCGGCGGGCGCAATCTGAAATGGCAAACGCAAACGGACGGCCGATGCCGTCCGTTTGCTTATAGGGTCGATTAAGTTATTCTTCCGTCTTTTTCTTTGTGGCGCGCTCTTTGGGCGCGGGCTTGTCGGCGGGGGCCTCGGCCTTGGCGGCCTTGGCTGTCTTCTTTGCGGGCGCCTTGGCTTCGGCGGGCGCCTTGGCTTCGGCGGGCGCGTCCTTCTTTGCCGCCTTTTTGGCGGTCTTCTTTACGGGCTTGGCCTCGGCCTCTATGGGTGCCTCCTGCTCAACGCCCGTGAGCTTCTCGTACAGGGCGATGTATTTGTCGGCGCTCTTGTCCCAGCCGTATTCGCCGGACATCGCGCGTTTGGCGAGCTTTTCAAACAGCGGGCGGTTCTCCTTGTACATCTGCACGGCGTGCTCGATGACGTAGAGCATGTCGTGGGCGTTGTAGTTGAAGAAGCTGAAGCCATTGCCTTCGCCGGTAAACTCGTTGTAGGCCAGCACAGTATCCCTGAGGCCGCCGGTCTCGCGCACTATGGGCAGCGTGCCGTACCTCAGGCTTATCAGCTGGCTCAGGCCGCAGGGCTCGAACATGGAGGGCATAAGGAACAGGTCGGCGGCGGCGTAAATGCGGTGCGCCAGCCTGTGGTTCATCTGGAAGCAGGCGGCAAGCTTGCCGGAATACTTCCACTGTGCCCAACCGAACAGATCCATATACTTGCTTTCGCCCATGCCCAGAACCACGAACTGTGCGCCGGTGTTCATTATGCCGTCGAGCACCCTTTCCACAAGGTCGAGACCCTTCTGACCGGAAAGGCGCGTGACCATGGCGATTAGCGGCACACTGTCGTCCACCTCGAGGCCAAGCTCCTTTTGCAGCGCGGCCTTGTTGGGCTTTTTGAGTTCAAAGGTGTCTGCGGAATAGTTGCTCTCGATGAGCGTGTCGTTCTTGGGATCGTACTCCACCGTGTCTATGCCGTTGAGTATGCCGCTGAGTACGTCCTGACGCGCCCTGAGCAGGCCGTCCATGCGCTCGCCGTAGTAGGGAGAGAGTATTTCCTGCGCATATGTGGGCGAGACCGTGGTGATGCGGTCGGCATGCACGAGGCCGCCCTTTATAAAGCTGGCCTGACCGTAGAACTCGAGGTTGTCGCTGGTGTACGCCCATGCGCCCAAAGAGAGCAGCTCCTCGGTGGCGTCGATGGGGTAGAGGCCCTGGAACTGCAGGTTGTGGATCGTGAACACGGTTTTTATGCCCTTGTAAAGGGGCAGCTGCTGATACTGCGCCTTGTAGAGGGTGGGGATCAGGCCGGTCTGCCAGTCGTGGCAATGGATCACGTCGGGGATAAAGTCGATCTTGGGCAGCGCCTCAAGCACGGCCTTGCAGAAATAGGCGTACCTTTCGCCCTCGTCTCCGCCGCGGCCGTAGATGTAGTCCCTGCCGAAATACTGCTCGTTGTCTACGAAGTAGAAAATCACGCCGTCCTGTTCCAGCTTTTCAATGCCCACGTACTGGCGCCGCCAGCCGAGATTGATGTAGAAGTAGAGCATGTGCTCCATACGGCTGCGGTAGCTCGCGTCTATGGCGCGGTACATTGGGAGTATCACGCGGATATCGACGCCCTTTTTGCTCATTTCCTTGGGCAGCGCGCCTATGACGTCCGCCAGACCGCCCGTCTTTACGAAGGGCATGCCTTCGGAGGCTGCAAATAAAACTTTCATGATATAACTCTCCTTGAGTGTATTTTCGGGCCGCGATGCGTCAGATGGTGACGTTCTTGCCCAGTACCACGGGGTAATGTCTGGGCGCGGTCATCTTGCCGCCCTTGAGCACGGTGACGTCCTTGTCCAGTATCACGTTTTCGAGCACGGCGTCCTCGCCGATGTAGCCGTCCTGCATAATTATGGCGCCCTTGATCTTCGCGCCCTTGCAGACCTTTACGCCGCGGAACAGCACGCTGTCCTCGACCTCGCCCTCGATTTCGCAGCCGTCGGCTATGAGGGAGTTTTTAACTTTGGCGCCGGGCAGATATTTGGCGGGCGCGTCGTCGCGGGTCTTGGTGAACACGGGGTTCTTGCCGAAGATCTCCTGTCTCACTTCGGGGCGGAGCAGATCCATGTTGAGGTTGTAGAAGCTGTTGATGGTCTCCATCCTGCGGCAATAGCCCTTGAATTCGCAGCCCATAACCTTCATGCTCCTGTCGGCGATGGAGGGGCGGATGATGCTTTCGTACAATTCGTGATAGCCCCTTGAGGCGGCGATGTCTACCAGGTGCATCAGCAGCGTGCGCTTTATAAGCACCACGTCCATCAGAATGTTGTGGAAACTTATAACGTTCGGGTTGATCTCCATGTCGGTTATGCAGCTCTCGTCGTCTACGCTCACGAAGGCGCGCACGTCGCCGGATGAAGTGGAAAAGTCGAACGCCACAGGATCAAAGCGAGTGTAGAGCAGAGTCATATCCGCGCCGCTCTCTTCATGACACTTGATCATGTCGTTGTAGAGGGTATTGTAGATCATGCGGCCGCCGCAGATCAGCACGTAATCCTGAGAGGAACGCCTCAAAAAGTCCATGTTGGCCTTCAAACCGTCCAATACACCCTGATAGCCGGCCGCCTCGCCCACGTGACTTGGCGGCAGTATGTAAAGGCCGTTGTTTCTGGTGTGCAGGTTCCACTCCTTGCCGCTGCCCAGATGATCCATAAGGCTGTTGTATCTGCCCTGAATGAGCACGCCCACCTTGCGGATGCCGCTGTTTACGAGGTTGCTCAGCTGGAAGTCCACCAGCCTGTATCTGGCCGCCACCGGTATGGCGGTGACGGAGCGGTTGGAGGACAGCTCCCTCATGCTGAATTCATCCTTTGAGGTATAGATGATACCCATTGTCTCTTTCATATTATTTGCCCTCCAGAGTGTCATTGTTTACCTGTGCGCCCGCAGCCACGGCGTAGCCGTCGGGCAGCACGGTGCCCTGACCGACCAGAGCTATGTCGCCGTTTTCTTCGCCCACGGTGCAGTTTTCGCCTATCGTCGTTTGCTCGGCCACGATGGAGCGAATGACCTTGCTGCCCTTTTTGATAACGCAGTGGGGCATGATCGCGCTGTCGATAACCTGCGCGCCCTCTTCGACTATTACGCCCGCGCTCAGCACGCTGCCCGTTACTGAACCGTAGATTTCACAGCCCTCGGTAATCATGCTGTTTTCAACCTGACCGGTCTCGCCCACCAGATGCGGCGGCATGACGGGGCTCTTGGCATATATGGGCCATCTTTTGTCGTTAAGGTCTACGTCCGGGGGATTTTTGAGCAGATCCATGTGAGCCTCCCAAAGGGACGCTATGGTGCCCACGTCCTTCCAGTAGTCCTCGAAGGAGTAAGCGAACAGGCGCTTGCCGTCGCCAAGCATCTTCGGGATTATGTTCTTGCCGAAGTCGTTTTTGCTGTTGGGATCGTCGTTGTCCTCGGTCAGATACTTTTTGAGCTGGGAGTAGGTGAAAATGTACACGCCCATCGAGGCCAGATTGCTCTTGGGCTGCTTGGGCTTC
>JAFPYA010000378.1 GCA_017412445.1 Clostridia bacterium | reverse complement strand
GGGGTTCGTGATCTATCTGTCCCGCGATGCGCATGCGGACGAACAGGGGGCTTTATCCGTTCCCGAAGTATGGAACGGCTTTAGCGACGCAGCGTTTGAAAGCGGTGTCCTAAACTGCCATGAATACGAATGGCCTAAGGCGACCTCGAAAAACCTGAGCATCGATATGCCGGAGAGCGCATGGACGTTTTTAGGAGGCGAAAAGCAGGAGATTTCGGACGAACTGCTGGATGCGGCTTTGGCCATGCAGCAGCCTGTTATGGGTTCGGTTTCCCCCACCGGCGACAGCGGCATAGCAGCTCTGAACGACGCGCTCTTAGCCTATTATGAGGGCAATTACCACGTGGTCTATCCCTCGTTTGAAAAGAGCGTACCGGATAAATACGAAAACTTTGCCTATTGGTATAAAAACCTTGATCGCCCTGGAAACATCGGGCCGGAAGGCATAACATATTCCCCCGACGGGCGGTACGCAATCATAACAAATAATTACCGCGTTATCATGACTTCAAATTTTGCCCTCGCCGATCCGATCCTGATCGATTTAAGCACCGGCGAGGCCATCCTCACCGCCACCTACGGCAACAGTATCGCAAAGGGCGGGGCAGGCGCCGTGCTGTCCGTCTGCTTTAGCTTTGATTCAACTAAGCTGTACTATATGCTGTTCAGAGGCGGCGGCGAATTCTCGCTGATGTGTTACGACATAGGCAGCAATACCACAGTGACACTGATGACGGCGCCTTACGGCCTGATCAACACTGTTTACGGTACTGGTCTGTTTTACGGACGCCTGTGCCAGACAGCAGAGGGCAGCTTTCTTATTTCCAATTCAGTGTCTAAATCGAATCTGCACGAGGGCATCACTGAAATCCGGCACGAGTTCGGCCCGGTGTACAGCCTTGTGAACCATATGTATCCGCTGCCGCTCAAATTCGGCGCATCCTGTGACCTGCTGGCCAGTTCCCCGCTGTCGGGCCGCGTCCTTGCGCCCTACAGGCAGCTGGGCGCGTTCATGTGTTGCGACGCTTCCAACGGGTATCGCGGCATTGAGGATCTATGGGCAGTGAAAGCGGACACCTACGAGGTCATGCGCGTGTCCATCGATGATTTGCTATTGGTGGGCGAAGTCAGCCACTTTCCTTCACTGAAGCTGGATTATATTCCCATCCTGAAAGCCGCGCTCTCTCCCGAAGGCGATTACGCGCTATTGTATGTTTCGCGCAGGGGCAGCGGGGCACTTCTGATGGTAAGGCTCGAGGATATGCGCGCCGTGAAGATCCGGGAGGTCACTGACGAAGAGATTCCTTCTCTATCCGGAATCATTGAAAACAACCCCATCATCGAATGGAATTCGGAAAAGCTCTCCGTTCGCACGGCGGATGGAATAAAAACCTTTGTATTTGAATAGTCGCTCCAAAAGGCAGAGGCTCCCGCGTCGGCGGGAGCCTCTGTCTTTTGTCGATAAGTTTTACCTCATGGAAGATGTGTTCGTGTGCAGCGTCACGTCGTGATAGCCGCCCTCTACGATGGAGGTGGGCGAAACGAGGGTGAGCCGCGCGTCCCGGTGCAGCTCCTCGATGGTTTTAACGCCGCAGTTGCACATGGTGCTCTTGACCTTGTACAGGCTAAGCTCCACATTGTCGTGCAAGCTGCCGGCGTAGGTCACGTAGGAGTCCACGCCCTCTTCAAAGCTCAGCTTGCCCGCGCCGCCCAGGTCGTAGCGCTGCCAGTTGCGCGCCCTGGCGCTGCCTTCGCCCCAGTATTCCTTCATGTAAGCGCCGTTGACCATGACTTTGGCTCCCGGGCTCTCGTCAAAGCGGGAACAGTAACGGCCCAGCATGAGGAAGTCCGCGC
>JAFPYA010000377.1 GCA_017412445.1 Clostridia bacterium | reverse complement strand
GCCGCCCATGTTCCCGGAGGCCGAGGTGCTGCACGTGCTGGATCTGCTGGACGCGCGCATGTTTGAGATGAAAGCCGAATGCGAAAAGGTCAAGCCCGGCTGCTTCACTGAACGAATATGGTCACTTGACCGTAAGCTCTACCGTCGCAAAGAACAAGAAATGAACGAATAACCACCGGAGGTTGACAGTTGAAAACGCTTGTGGTGGCCGAAAAGCCATCGGTCGGCAGAGATATTGGGCGCGTGCTTAATGCAAAAACTCAGGGACAGGGCTTTCTTGAAGGCGAAAACTATGTAGTCACCTGGGCGATAGGACACCTTGTTTCGCTCAAGGAGCCTGACGAGCTCGACAAACGCTATTCAAGATGGGACATGCGCGATCTGCCGATACTTCCAGATAGAATCCCACTCAAGGTTCTTCCTTCGACAAAGGGACAGTTCTCCGTAGTCAGTTCATGGATGAATTCCGATATGATTTCGGACATAATCTGTGCGACCGATGCCGGCAGGGAAGGGGAACTGATTTTCAGATACATTTATACGCAAGCCGGCTGCAATAAACCGTTTTCTCGTCTTTGGATTTCCTCAATGACCGACGCCGCCATAAAGGCCGGGTTTGACAGCCTGAAGCCCTCAAGCGCATATGAAGGCCTCTATGCCTCCGCAAGGTGCCGTTCTCAGGCAGACTGGCTGGTTGGCATGAACGCCACGCGGGCTTTTACACTAAGGTACAACACGTTGCTTAGCGTGGGCAGGGTGCAGACGCCGACGCTTGCACTTATCGTCAAACGCGACAGGGAAATTGCTGCCTTCAAGGTCGAGCCGTACTGGGAAGTGAACGTGGATTACGGCGGATGGAAGGGCACGTGGTTTGACCCTGAAACAAAGCAAACCCGCATAGACGATAAGACAAAAGCAAATGAGATTGCAAACAAGGTCAAAAACAAAATTGCAGTTGTTACCGAGTATAAAAGCGAGAAAAAGCGCGTGCCGCCCGAAAAGCTCTACGACTTAACGAGCCTTCAGAGGGAAGCAAACCGAAAATTCGGCTTCAAAGCCGATGTCACTCTCAAAATTGCCCAATCCCTATATGAAACTCACAAGCTAATAACGTATCCGAGGACGGATTCACGCTATCTCCCGGACGACCAGAAGCCCAAGGTGATAAAGACGCTTCAGGGCTTGCCCGAGCCGTACAAAGCGCTCGTTGAGGCGGTCAGCCCGTTAAAAACCGCCCAAAGGATATATGACAACAGCAAAATCAGCGACCATCACGCAATTATTCCCACCGAAAAGCGACCCGATTTAAGCAGGCTTAACGAGCAGGAAAAAAAGATTTACGACCTCATACTCAGACGCCTGATAGCAAATCATTATCTTGATTACGAATATCTTACCTGTACGGCGATAACTGAGTGCGAGGGCGAACACTTCAAAACGAACGCCGAAACGCCTTTGATTCAGGGCTGGCGCGCGGTATACAAGGACGACGAAAAAGAAAAGCAAAAGACGGAGACCATGCCGGTGCTAACTGAGGGAGAGCAGCTGAATATTAAGTCTGCTTCCGTTCAGCAGAAAAAGACAACTCCGCCCGCCCATTATACCGACGATACGCTTCTTAAGGCGATGGAGAACGCCGGAAAAACCATAGAGGATGAGGACCTCAGGGAGCAGATGAAGGATTCCGGCCTCGGCACCCCCGCCACACGAGCAGCAATAATCGAACGAATAATTACAGTAGGTTACGTTAGGAGGGATAAGAAAAATCTACTGGCGACGGAAAAGGGCGACAAGCTAATACAGGTAGTGCCTGAGGAGATGTCGAGCGCTGTGACTACGGGTAAATGGGAACGTGCGCTATACAAGATGTCTCAAATCAACGACGCGGCGACAATCGAGCAAAAGCAGTCCAAATTCATGAACAGCATACGCAACTACAGCGCTTTCCTTACGGATTATGTCGGCAGCAAGGCGCCAAGGGTGATTTTCCCTCCGGATGAAAGAAGAAAGAGCAAAAGAAGGAAAACAGATGGACAGCAAAATAAATCAGGCGATTAAGCAGGCGGCAGAGCGCATTAACGCTTTTGCGGGAAGCGCCGAAGCAATATCGTATCCCTCAAACGGCGTGCCGGACAAAAGCAGGGTTATAGCCATAACCGATCAGCTCAGAAGCACCATGTTTCCGGGCTTCTTTGAGGCGCCCGCTTACTGCGGCGATGAGGCGGTCACATCCTACAAGCTCACACAGATTTCCGTAGAGCTTGAGCGGCAGGCGCTTTTGGCCTACAGAGGAAGTAATTCCGAGCAGGCTGCTTCCAAGCTGGCGGCTAAAGCAGTACAAAGCTTCATGCTCGAACTGCCCAAGGTGCAGGAGCTTTTGTATACGGACGTAAAGGCGATATACATGGGCGACCCCGCCGCGCAGTCTGAGGTCGAGGTCGTTTTATCCTATCCCGGCTTGTTCGCAATCACGGTCTACCGGCTTGCACACGTAATTTACACCATCGGCGTGCCGCTTATTCCCAGAATTATGACCGAGTACGCTCACGGGCAGACGGGCATAGATATAAACGCCGGAGCGCAGATAGGCAGTTACTTCTTTATCGACCACGGTACCGGAGTTGTCATAGGAGAGACCACAGTCATAGGGGACTATGTGAAGCTTTATCAGGGAGTGACCCTGGGCG
>JAFPYA010000376.1 GCA_017412445.1 Clostridia bacterium | reverse complement strand
GTACTGTGTTTATTTTATTAAATCGATCGGCTTTTTGTCGCCGTAGAGCTCCTGCCAGTCGTCCTCAAAGCCCTTTACGGCGTTTTCGGTCATGGGATGGTAGACGAGCTTGTCGAAAAAGGCGGGCGGCAGCGTGGCGTAATGGCTGCCGAAAAGCGCGACCTCGGTCACCTGCCGCACGTTTCTGAAGGAGGCCGAAAGTATCTGCGTGGGCAGGGCGTGTATGTCAAACAGCTCCTTTATCTCCTTCACGCAGCGCAGACCCTCCCCCACGTCCTCGAGCTTATTTACGTAGGGCGCCACAAAGTCTGCGCCGGCTCTCGCCGCGACCAGCGCCTGCATGGGCGAAAACACGGCGGTCACCGTCACTCCCACGCCCTTGGACTTTATGGCGCGGCAGGCCTTTATGCCCTCGGAATTGCAGGGCAGCTTTACAAAAAAGCGGCAGCCCGAAAGCGCGTCCCTGAGGCTCAGCGCCTCATCAAGCATTGCGTCCGCCTCTGTCTGCATCGTCTGAACGTGCAGCATCTTGTCGCCCACCGCTTCCCTGAGCTCCATGAGTGTGGGCTTGAGCTGCTTTTTTTCGCGGCAGATGATAGCGGGGTTCGTGGTCACGCCGTCTGCAGGATAGTAATCAAGAATATGCTTAGCCGCTTCTGGCGAAAAGGTATCTATAAGAAATCTCATTTATTATCAGGCTTCCTCTCCGCGCGCGCTTACCGCAAGGCGCGCGTACTTTTTGAGCAGCTCCACGTACATGCGATAGTTTTCAAGGCTTACGTCGGGCGGCGTCTGATGATCCACGCTGGGGATGAAGCGCCCCTTTCGCATCGCTGGCAACAGGCGGATGAATTCCTCCTCCATCTTTTCGGCGCCCAGCTTCATTACGCGCTTGTTGAAGCCGCCTATCAGTATGAAATCGGGAAAGCGGCGCTTAAGCTCGTTCACGTCCACGCCCGCCTGAAATTCAAGCGGCAGCGCGCCCTCTATGCCGGCCTCGATCAGCCAGGGCACCATCTCAGTGATGTCGCCGTCGGAGTCCACAATCACGCGCGTGCCGTGGCTTTTTATGTAAGGAATCACTTTTTTGTAATAAGGCAGCAGAAACTCATCAAACAGCTTTTTGCTCAGCATCGGGCCTTTGTTGTAGCTCATGTCCTCGGCGAAGGTCATGAACTCAGGCGTAGCAACCGAATACACGCGCTCAAGCAGCCTAAGCTGATAGTCGCTCAAGTCGTCCAGTATGCGCTTATACAGCTCCGGTTCGTCGTAAAACGAGTACAGATGCCCCTCAATGCCCAGCAGTGTGCGCGGAAACCAAAAGCCGCCCTCGAGCGTGTACCAGAGTATCCTCTCGCCCCGCTCATGGCTCTGCTTGATTTTGGCGAGCTCGCTTTGGGCAAAATCCAGCGTCTCCTCGGGATAGAGCAGGGGCTTTATGCGCTCGTAGTCGCATTCGTCCGCTATAAGCGCGCCGCCCTGCTTTTTGGGCGCGGGACAGGAGCGGCTTTTGAGGTTGAACCACATTTGGGTGTGCCTGTCGAGCCCCAGAGCGTCAAAGCGCTCGTCGCTGCCCATGTCCTTATTGAAGCCCTCCCCGTGCCAGCGGTCAAGCGTCAAATCCCACCATGAGGCCCACTCGATAACGGGCAGGCGGTCGAGCGCGCTTAAATTGCCCGACAGCGCGAGCGAAAAACGGCGTGCGCAGCTGAGCTTGTCCATATCAGTTGGCGAAGAACTCTCTGAGAGCCTTTATGTTCGCCTGACGGTCGGGCACGAGCACGCTCATGCCGGAAATCTTTTGGCTGCTGTATGTGCCTCTGACGGGGACCTGCATCTGCTTGATTTCAGCGTCCTTCATAAGCAGCACAGACGGCGCCAGCGAAACCAGATCCTGTATGGACATGTTCGTCTCTATCAGGTATATGTTTTTCATAGCAAAGGAGGCGAGGTCGGAAACGGACATGCTCTTTATTCTGTCGAATATCAGCGTTATAAGCTCCCTCTGGCGGGCGGAGCGCTGGAAGTCGTCCTCGCTGTAGCGGTATCTCGCCCACGCCTCAGCCTGACGGCCGTTGAGCAGCTGGTAGCCGCCATGGGTCAGATAGTCCTCCCTCGCGTGGCTTTCGGAGTAGCCCAGCACCTCACGGTTGTACCAGAAGATGACCGCGTTCACCCTGTCCACGCGCTTCTCGGGCACGTCCACGTATAGGCCGCCGAGCTGGTCGATTATGTCCACGAGGCCCGAAAGGTTTATGGCGATGTAGGCGTCGGGCTTTATGCCGAAGTTCCTCTCTATAGTGCGCGCCAGCAGGTCATAGCCGCCGAACACGTAGGCCGCGTTCATGCGGTTGTTCTTGTTGCCTGGTATCTCCACGTACATATCGCGCAAGAAGGAAACGAGGCGTATCGTATGCTTCTCTATGTCTACGCTGAGCAGCATCATGGTGTCTGAGCGGCCGGTTATCTTGGAGGAGCGGGAGTCGACGCCTATAAGAAGTATGTTCCTTACGTTGTTAAGCGTGTTCAGGGAATTGTCGATGGTTACGTCGTCCAGAGGCAGCTCCTCGTTGGGATCGTAAACCACGCCGTCTCCGTCCTCAAATTCGTTGTAAAACTCGCCCTCTATCTCGTCATCGACTATCTGAGGGGTGCCGCGCCCGCCGCCCGCTCGTTCGGCCAGAGCCGAGCTCATAAGCAGCACGAGCACGAGCAGCCATGCCATAAAGGTTCGCGTATTTATAGAACGCATATTACGCCTCCGTAAATTTGTTATTTATGCCTTTGCTATATCCGTGATGAAATTGCCGTATGAGGTGACCGTTATCCTTTCGCCGGGCGCGATATCGGGAAACTGCTTGTCCGCGTCGAGCACGTAAAGCCTTTCATCCTCTTCCTCCTTGCCCACGCTCACGGTGACGTCCCTGACCTCGATGTTGTCGAACATGCGCGTCTCGGAGCTTATATCCTCAAACTCGCACTCCATTACGCGCTTTCTGCCTATGGTCAGCTCCTTTATGAAGCGGTTATAGTGTATCCACGGCATGATCTTGAAGCTCCATACGAAGTAGCATACAATAAAGCCCACTCCCGACGCTATAAGCACGGGCGCCTGCAGCTTGAGCGCCGTGAAGGTGATTATCAGCGCCACGAACGCGCATATCAGTATTATGCCCAGCGCCACGCGGGTGCGGGTTTTTACAGCCGTCGTCTTTACATCGTTGTCGCAGTACATGAGAAAAACCTCCGGGATTTTATCATTATAATAATACGCCAAATTCGCCGTTTTGTAAAGAGCTTTGCCAAATTTTGACCTGCCTGCCCGGCGGCGTTGACACCGTGCCCCGCGCAGGTTATAATTTAGACGCATGCGGCAGCAGATTTGTTGCCAAGCATTAATTAGCGCACGCCAAATGTTTTTGCGGGAGGTTCTCATGAACGAAAAGCTTATAAGCCTCATTATGGAATCGCGCAACGCGCACGTGATTATGCCCTACGACGAAACCGAAACCGCCGATTGGAGGCTCGAAAAGAAGCCCGCCATCGAAAGCGTGATGCTGGATGAATGCGAAAGCATCGACTGCTGGCGGGCGGTGACCGAATACGCGAAGGTGACTCTGTCGCAAGATGAATCGTTTGACGGCACACACAGCATACTGTTTACGTCCCCCACGAAGCTTCATGGCTTCCTGCCGGGCAGAACGCCGGGGCGCATATACATTGAGCCCAAAGCCATGCGCATAATAGATCACGCGGATTTGAGGGCGTACAACAGGCTGAGCGTTTGGGTCAAGCCCGTCGTGCCCGGCATGCGCTCGATAGTCGCGCGGCTGCAGTTGCACAATCAGGGCACTCACCCCGTGCCCGACAGGTTCGAGCGCGAGGGGCATCACAATGTGAGCCTCAAAAACAACGAGTGGAACCACATAACCTGTGAAATAGAGCAGCTGGACAGGGACGACGTGACCGGCATCGCGCTGGAGTACGATATGTGCGGCCATGAGTTTGACGCAGCAGAAGAAATCAAGTGGTACATTGACCGGCTGGAGCTTCAAAATGTCGAGCCTGAAATGTACAAGGGCTGGACGCCCGGCGCGGGCAGAATCGCGTTCTCCGGTAGCGGCTACCTGCCCGGCGACAGGAAACTGGCGGTAATCAGCGCAAAAAA
Source organism: Clostridia bacterium (assembly GCA_017412445.1). Classification (GTDB taxonomy): domain Bacteria; phylum Bacillota; class Clostridia; order Christensenellales; family Aristaeellaceae; genus RUG14130. The sequence continues at coordinate 2,607 of JAFPYA010000376.1, read as the reverse complement.
CGCGCCGGATAAATTCAGGCTCATAGAAACCGAAACAGGCAGGGTCGTTTTAGAGAAGGGTGCGGAGATACAGGGCGATAACGCCGTGCTCGACTTCAGCGAGCTCACAAAAGAAGGCCGCTACCTCATAGCCGCGGGCGACATAACGAGCCGCGTGTTTGAGATAGGCGGCGACGTTTGGCACGGCTCTGCGTGGAAGGTGCTGAACTTCTACCTGTCCCAGAGATGCGGCTTCGATGTTCCGGGCAAGCACCACGCCTGCCATACCGATCTGCTTTTGACTCACAACGGCAAAAGCATAGTGGCAAACGGCGGCTGGCACGACGCGGCGGATCTGGCGCAGGGCATGGGCAACACCTGCAACGGTACCATAGCGCTCATGCTGCTTGCGCGCCGCCTGAAGGGGCGAAGCGGCATTGAGGGCTGGCTGTACGAAAGGGTGCTTGAGGAGGCGCGCTGGGGACTCAGCTACGTGCTGAAGACCCGCTTTGGCGACGGCTATCGCTCCTCATATTCGTCGTTGTCCATATGGACGGACGGCGTGATCGGCACAGACGACGACGTTCTGAGCGAGCCCTCGCGCGACCCGCATGCAAATCTCACGGCCGCCTGCGCCGAGGCGCTGGGCGCGCAGATGCTTTCAGACAGCGACCCGGCGTATGCCGCTTACTGCCTCAAAATCGCAAAAGAGGACTTTGGCTTTGCCCTGGAGGCCTGGGACGAGGAGCGGCAGGAAAAAGGCGAATCGGGCGCGCAATTCTACCGCAGCATGAACGAGCCGGTCAAAATCTACGCTATGGCCTGCGCCGCCGCGGCGGAAATCTACGCCGCAGGCGAGAGCGAGTACGCCGAGGTCGCCGCGCAATACGCCGATAAGCTCATCGCCTGCCAGCAGAGCGATTACACCGACTGGGAGGTTAAGCTAAGAGGCTTTTTCTGGACGGACGATGCGCACAAAGTCCCCGTGCATCACGCGCACCACTCGTTTGAGCAATTTCTCACGATGGGCATCTCGCGCCTGTGTGAAATCTGTCCCGAGCACGAAAAGCGCCCCGTCTGGCTCTCCTCGCTCGAAAAGTATTGTGAATACTCAAAGCAGATAAGCGCGTATACCGCGCCGTGGTACATGCTGCCCGAGGGCGTGTATCACGAGGACGAAGCAAAGGATTATCCCCTCCAGACCAGGCGCGGCATAATCGCCTGCGACGACGAGTGCTTAAAGGAGCACGCCGACATGGTGCGCCACGGCGTACCGCTGGGCAAGGGCTGGTATCTGAGGCGCTTCCCCGTGTGGTTCTCGTTCAGAGGCAACCTCAACGTGCTTTTGTCTCAGGCCTCCGCGCTGGCTCAGGCGGCAAACGCGCTCAAGGACGAAAGCGCACTGGAGCTTGCAAGGCAGCAGCTGATGTGGACGGTCGGCAAGAATCCCTTTGCGCAGTCGCTGCTGTTTGGCGAGGGCTACGACTGGACGAACGAATACGTGGTGCAGCCCGGGCAAACCGTGGGGCAGCTGCCCGTGGGCATTCAGAGCTATTTCAACGAGGACGTGCCCTACTGGCCGCAGATCTGCACCGCCACCTACAAGGAGGTGTGGATAGAGCCCGCAAACAAGTGGATGTGGGTACTTTCGCAGGTGATATAATCTTAATTCAAGCTGCTTTTAAGCGCATCGACGCCCGGTGAACAGACGTATCACCGGGCGTCGGATTTGTAAACGCTTTTACTTGTTTACGGTCTTTTCGTAGGCCTTTATCACGGCGTTCATGGCGCTTGCACGGAAGCCCCCCTCCTCGAGCGCCCTCACGCCCTGTATCGTGGTGCCGCCGGGCGAGCAGACCGCGTCCTTCATAACGCCCGGATGCATGCCGGTTTGAAGCATGTGCCTCGCCGTGCCGCTCACGGTGGCCTCGGCAAGCTTGAGTGCGTCTACGCGGCTCAGCCCGCAGGCCACGCCGGCATCCGCCAGCGCCTCGATGAACAGCGCCACAAAGGCGGGGCCGCAGCCGGAGATTGCGCTGCCCGCGTCTATCAGCTTTTCGGCCATGGGCAGTATTTCGCCGCTGTCCGCCATGAGATCAACAAATTCGTTTGCCTTTTCGTCGGACACGAGCGCGTTTTTGGCGTACATCATCATGCCGTTGCCTGTCGCCGCGGGGATGTTCGGCATTATGCGTATTATGGGCATACCTTCAGGCAGAAGCGCTTCAAGCTCACTTATGCTTACGCCCGCAAGCATGCTCACTATCACGGGAGGCTCCGCGCGCCCCTTAAGCACTTCCTTTATGCCTCCTATGACCTCGGAAGCAAGGTATGGCTTTACCGCTAAAAACAGCCAGTCGGCCTCCCTCGCAGCGGTGAGGTTGTCCGCGACCGTCCCGTTTACTTCGCGTGCAAGCGCGGCGGCCTTTTCCTTCAAAGCGTCGCAAATCAATATATCGCACTTGCCCTTTACCGCCCGTGCCAGCGCACCGCCCATGTTGCCCGCGCCTATGAACCCTGTTTTCATGTCATTCACCCCTTACGTAGTAATGTCGGGTTATCCACTTGGTGAGCCCGTCGAGACCGGGATAGACGATTCGCTCGTTCACGTTGTACTGGTCGAGCAGG
>JAFPYA010000375.1 GCA_017412445.1 Clostridia bacterium | reverse complement strand
GGCGTGCCCATTCTGGACACGGTGACGCTGCCCTGCCGCGTGGTGAAGGAGGACAGGCAGCGCTTCCGCATCGTGCTGGTGCAGGGCCTGAACCGGCAGATTCGCCGCATGTGCGAGGCACTGGGCTACGAAGTAAAAAGCCTGAAGCGTGTGCGCATAATGCACCTGAGGCTGGGAAACCTTAAGCTCGGAAAGTGGAGGAATCTTTCTCCCACGGAGCTAAGTGAGCTTTTCAGACAATTGGGCATATAAAATAAACGGCGGCCTCGAAGGTCGCCGTTGTTTTTCGAAAGGTTAGTTACTGCTGCAGTCTTTCGTCTGCCTCCATGCTCTTCCTGCCGATAATGAGCATCATGAGGCCGGCCAGGAACAGTATGCTGAGTGCCAACACGCCATAGCTCGAGCGCCCGCTTATCTGCCCTACCAGGGAGTATATGAACGGTCCCATGAAAGCGGCAAACTTGCCAAATATGTCGAAGAAGCCGTAATATTCGTTTGACTGCTTCTTGGGAATCAGCTTGCCGAAGTAGGAGCGGGAGACCGCCTGTATGCCGCCCTGCACGGTGCCTACCAGCACCGCCATTATCCAGAACAGCACCGAGGAGAAGGATATCGCATCGCGGAAGGCGTTGGCTTTATCAAGGTTGGCTTCATAAATGTCCGCCAAAGCGTTCTTTACTGAGAGCTCCGTAAACTCTGGCATTACCGCGGTGCTGCTGATTTCACCCACATGCGCAAACTGCTGACGGATCTCGGCAATCTCGCTTGCGGCTTCCGCCTCAGATTTGCCTATGAGATCGGAGATAAAATCGTCTTTGATTTTCTCGGCTTCACTGTCGGTATAGGTGATTTCAGAGAAGGTGTTTTCGTACGCTTCCTGCGAGGGTTCCATCGAGAAGCCCATGTAGAAGCCTACAACAGTCACTATAAGGTACACTATGACCGCACCTATGAGCGCCTTGCGCGCGCTGAACTTGTCGCTGATCTTGGCAAAGAGTATGGAGCAGGGCATGGCCACAATTTGGGTGACCAGAAGGGCTATTATCATGCCCACAGAGCCCAGACCCAGCGTCGAACCGTAGGCGGTGGAAATCGAAATGACCGTGTCGACGCCGTCAATGTAGAAGAAGTACGCCAGCACGAAAATCAGCAGGCCCTTGTTTGTGCAGATTTTCTTGAACGTATTCCAGACGTTTTTAAATATATGGCTTATGCTGAGCTTTGAAGGTCGCTCGATGTAGTGGGTCTGCTCCACATTTTTGAGCATGGGAATAGAAAATACCAGCCACCATACGCTCACAATCAGCACCGAGAACGTCTGGGCGAATCTGTTGTCAAAGCCGAAAATAAGAAGTATCGCAATTGAAATAACAAACGGTATAGTGCTTCCGCCTATGTAGCCCATGGCGTAGCCCCAAGAGGAGACCTTGTCCATGCGCTCATCCGTAGTCACGTCCGTAAGGAACGAATCGTAGAACAGGCAAGAGCCGGAAAAGCCGATTCGTGAAATAACGTAGCCGATCAGCGCCGCCTTCCAGCTGCCGAAGCATACCATGAGGGGCGTAAATACGACGCCGATAAGCATAAAGACAGTAAAGAGCTTTTTCTTCATGCCCTTGAAGTCGGCTATCGCGCCCAGCACCGGAGCTAAAATAGCCACAATCAGCGTGGATATAGACGTGGCGTAGCCCCATTTGGTGTCGCTGCCGCCGCTTATGGCGGAGGCGAATATGATGGGGTAGATGGCCGCCATGATGTTGGTGGCGTAAATGGAGTTGGCCCAATCGTACATTATCCAGCTCCACTCTTTTTTGGTAAATAACCGTTTGCGCGTCTTTTCGGCTGACATTTACAACACTCCAATCACTTTTTTTCAAAATTGATTCGGTTGGGATCGATGGGCGGCAGATTGAACGGTGTAAGTCCGCCCATGAGCGTTGCGCCCGCTATGTACGATCTGGCCACGTCGAAGATCACCGGGAACGCCTGACGGTGAAATTCTCTTACATCTGTCAACGCGTCGCCGGGGCCCTGCGCAACGGGCATGAACTGACCGCGCATCCTGAGCTTTATGTACAAAGGCGAGTTGTCGTCCATACTGCCGACGGTTATCGTCAATTCGCCAAACAGCGGCTTGTTTTCCTGCCTCGGCATGACCGAAAAATTGATTTCGGGCTTGACCTGAAACGTACCGCCCTTGCTGCTGCTCATGTCGTTAAAGATGTTAAATTCCTGAAGAGTATATTTTTGCAGTACAACCATGTCTTAACCTCCGCTCAATATTATAATACCGAAATATTAAGATTGTTTTCCAAAATTAAAATATATGCTTTAACTATTTGCACAAAGCCTTTTCAGGTTTCAATAAGTATATAGCCGCCGAGCAAAAAGGCCGCTATTGCTATCAGAAGCAAAAGCTCGAATATGGCCAGCTTTGCGCTCAAGGAGAGCTTATTTCGTTTTTTGCTTGTTTTCATAGCAACTCGTTCATCGAACTCAAACGTTCAAATACGCAGCCTGGGCGGATGGGGGAGCTGTCAAGCATCTCGCGGTTGGTTTCTCCGCTCATGACGAGAATGGAGAGCATATTGTTGCGATTGCCGGTTTCAATG
>JAFPYA010000374.1 GCA_017412445.1 Clostridia bacterium | reverse complement strand
CATCGCCCTCAAGCAATATCCTGCGCGTAGCCATACATCCTCCGTTTCAAAACATGTTTGCCGGATTTATCTCCAGCTCTATTCTTACATTGTCGATTTGTTTGCGTTCAATATTTTCCATCTCGCCTATCACCGCTTCGGGCTCTCCCGCGGTGTAGAGCTTGACGAGTATCTCGTAGCGTTCCTCGCCCTTCAAGCGCTTTATGGGCGCCTGCCCCTCCTGCACCGAAAGCACATGCTGCATCAGACGCTTGTCGGCAAAGCTTTGCCTGAGCTCGTCAGCGCACTCGCTTGCGGCTTTGCCCGCGCATTCGCCGTCTTCTGATGAAAACAGCAGCCGCGCTATCGTGGTGTACGGCGGGTACAGGCTGCGTCGCCTGTAAGCCACCTCGGTGTGGTAGAACGCCCTGTAGTCCTGCTTAAGCGCGCATTGAAGCGCGTAATGCTCGGGCGTGTAGGTCTGTATTATCACGCGGCCCGGGCTGTCTGCCCTGCCGGCTCTGCCCGCTACCTGTGTTATAAGCTGAAAGGTGCGCTCGGCGCTCCTGTAGTCGGGGAGGTTGAGCGTGGTATCCGCGGCGACGACGCCAACCAGAGTGACGTTCGGGAAATCCAGTCCCTTGGCTATCATCTGGGTGCCCACGAGTATGTCCGCTTCGCCCCTTCTGAAGGCATCGAGTATATCCGCGTGCGAATCCTTGGCAGCGGTGGTGTCCATGTCCATGCGCAGTACGCGTCTGTCAGGAAAGAGCTTTTTTGCTTCCTCCTCAATTCGCTGAGTGCCTGCGCCGAAATATTTTATAAAGCGGCTCTTGCACTTGGGGCAGACCTCAGGCGGCCTTTGCTCGCTTGCGCAGTAGTGGCACACGAGCATCTCGCGGTTTTGATGGTAGGTCATCGTGACGTCGCACTTTTCGCACTTGACCACGTAGCCGCAGGCGCGGCAATTGACAAAGGTGGAATGACCCCTGCGGTTTATAAACAGCATCGCCTGCTTGCCGCCCGTCATGCAATCCTTAAGCGCCTTTACGAGCGCGCCCGAGAATATGCCCTTGTTGCCGTTCGCCAGCTCCAGTCTCATATCGACAAGCTCGCAGGCGGGCATTTCCCTGCCCAACACGCGCTTGTCCATCTCAAGCAGCGTAAGCTTGTTTTCGGGACGGATTTTGGGCATGGTGCGCATGAAGCTTGAAATACTGGGCGTGGCGCTGCCGAGCAGCAGTATGCCCTTCGACAGGCGCATTCGCTCGGCGGCTATGTCCCTTGCGTCGTAGCGCGGGTGCTTTTCGCTCAGATACGCGCCCTCGTGCTCCTCGTCTATTATTATCGCGCCGGGGTTTTCTACGGGCGCGAACACGGCGCTCCTTGCGCCTATCACCACGCGCGCCTCTCCCCTGCGTATGCGCTGCCATTCATCGTAGCGTTCTCCCGACGAAAGGCGTGAATGAATCACCGCCGACAAATCGCCAAAGCGCGCGTGAAACCAGCCAACTGTCTGAGGGGTCAAGGCGATTTCGGGCACCAGCACTATAGCACCCCTGCCCTTTTCAAGCAGCATGCGAATGAGCTTGATGTAAACCTCGGTTTTGCCGCTGCCGGTGACGCCGTAGAGTAGGAAGCGCCCGCCGGTGTCAAGCGCGTCCGTGAGCGACGCTATCACGTTTTGCTGATCCTGAGTAAGCTCGGGATCGAAGGCGCTGCGCCCCGCGTCGCTTACGGGCGGCCTGCGCCTGAGCATGCGCTCGTTTATTTCAATTGCACCTTTTTTGGCAAGCGCAGCGCAGGCAGACGATGCGGCGGGTACGATGTCGCTCAGCTCCGTCAGCAGCTTTGCCCCGTTGCTCAGCGCCGAAACGATTTTTGCCTGAGCGGGAGCGCGCGATGCAAGTGCAAGCGCCTCTTCCACGGGCAGTATCAGCCGCGCTTCCTTCTGACTCTTTTCCCTGACCCTGCCCATACGCATCTGCGCGGGTATCATAGCGCGCAGCGCGTCGGCCATAGTGCACAGGTATTTTTGCCGCATGAAGGACGCAAGCTCGAGCAGCTCGGGCAGTATTATGCTTTCATCGCCGACTTTTGCGCTTATGGGCTTGAGCTTGCCTTCGTCGACGTCGGTTTCATCGTCGGTTTCAAGCACGAAGCCCTCTATCGTCCTGTGGCCGAATGGAATCCTTACCATGTCGCCGGGGCGTATTTCTAAACCCTCCGGGATTATGTAGGTGAACGGCCTGTCGAGCGCCTGCGCGTTCAGGTCCACCGCCACTTTGGCAAAGCGCATCAGCCCTCTTTGCCTCCGCTGCGCTTTCTGATTTCCATGACCTCGTCGAGTATCACTTGCGCGACCTCGTACTTTTCGAGCAACGGATAGTCCTTCGCGCCTTCACCGGATATAATCGTAACAATGTTAGTGTCTCCAGCAAAGCCCGCGCCGGGTTTGGTCACGTCGTTAAGCACTATCAGATCTGCGTTTTTGCGCCTGCGCTTCTCGTCGGCTTTTTGGGGGTCAGCATCGGTTTCGGCGGCAAAGGCCACGAGAACCTGGCCGGGACGCTTGTCCTCGCCTATCTTTTTTGCTATGTCCTTTGTGTTCACAAGCTTAAGCGCCATGCCGTCGCCGGTCTTCTTGATCTTTTCGCCGCTCATTTTCTCCACGGTGAAATCCGCGGGCGCTGCGGCCTGTATAACGACATCCGCATCCTTTGCCAGCGCGGTCACGCAGTCGTACATGTCCTGTGTAGAGACGACCTCGTGATATGCGGCGCCTTCGGGCTTTTCAAGCTGTGTTATGCCGCTTACGAGGTCTACCTTTGCGCCTCTGTCCAGGGCGGCGCGGCAAATCGCGTAGCCCATCCTGCCTGTTGAGCGGTTGGTGAGATAGCGCACTGGGTCGAGCATTTCGCGGGTGGCACCTGCGGTCACAAGCACATTCAGGCCTTCGAGGTCGCGCTTGGGATTAAGCAGCTTTTCGGCAGCCTCTAGTATCTCCTCCGGCTCGCTCATGCGGCCGTCGTCGCTGTCGCCGCAGGCGAGAGCCCCTTTTCCGGGCCCTACAAAGCTTATGCCGCGATTAAACAGCGTTCTGACGTTTGCCTGAGTGGCGGCGTTGCGCCACATAACGGTATTCATCGCCGGCGCGACGAGAACCTTGCAGGGCATGGCCAGCAAAGACGTAGAGACAATGTCATCCGCTATGCCCGAAGCCATCTTGGCTATGATGTTCGCAGTCGCAGGCGCTATCACGCACAGGTCCGCGAATTTGGCAAGTGAAATGTGCTCTATCTCCCAGCTGTGCTCGAAGGTATCCGAGGCCACGCGATTACCCGTAAGGGTTTCGAACGTGGCGGGGGTAACGAACCTTGCGGCGTTTGCGCTCATCATCACCCTGACTTCCGCGCCCTGCTTTACAAACAGGCGCACGAGCTCGCAGGCTTTGTATGCCGCGATGCCGCCTGTGACACCCAGCACTATGTGTTTTCCGCGGAGCATTTGTTTCCTCCAAAATAAGCTTAATAGCCGGAGCTGTGCGCTTGTTTTGCGTCAGCTTCGGCCGGGTGCGTCGCCTTTGTGTCAGTCTTCGTCGTTATCGGGTTTGTCGTAGGTAAGCAGCCCACGGTTTACTTCCTCGATGGCGATGGACAGGGGCTTGACTACGTCCTTGGGATCGTACAGAGGCTTGTCGCCATCTATCAGCTGGCGGGCGCGTTTGGCGGTTTCAACGGCCAGTGTGTAGCGGTTTTCAGTCTTTTTGAGCAATTCGTTGATGGGAGGCTCGGTCATCATATATGTATCAGCTCCTTTAATTTACTCTATGTTTTGCAGCTGTTCTCTGAGCTTTTCTATCGCGCTTTTGCAGCTTAAACAGGCCTCAGTTATCGGTATGTCCTGTGATTTTGAGGAGATGGTGTTCACCTCGCGGTTCATCTCCTGCACGAGGAAATCGAGGCTGCGGCCGATGGGCTTTTGCTCGGTGCACAGAGCTCTGGCATGCTCTATGTGACTGCGCAGGCGCACGGTTTCTTCGTCGACTGCCGCCTTGTCGGCCATCAGCGCGACCTCCTGCGCCAGCCGCACGGGATCCACTCCGCCCTGCACGAGCTCGCCTATGCGGTCGCTTAAGCGCTTGGAATACTCCTTTACGGTTTCGGGATACCTTTCGTCTATGAGAACGCTCTTTTGCTCGACCTCGTCAAGTATCGTAAGCAGCGCCGCTTTCATGCGCGCGCCCTCGCTTTGGCGCATCATTACAAGCTTGTCTATCGCTTCGCTTAACACCTCGCTAAGCAATACCTTGAGCGCTTCCTCGTCCTCGTCCGCCTGAGTGACCACGAGCACTTCCGGAAAGGACGCCACCTGCTCAAGCGAGGTTGCAGGAGAAAGGCCGAGTCTGTCGTTCAGGCGGCAAATGGCCGCCTTGTACTGCCCGGCCAGCGCCTCATCGACCTCGACACTTCGGGCATCCGAGCGCAGGTTCTGATAGCTTAGCGTCACGTCCAGATGGCCGCGGGTCAGGCGCGCGGATATGTGCCTGCGCGTTTCGTCCTCAAGGAAGCCCAGCGTTCTGGGAAGTCGAATGCTGATGTCCAAAAACCTGTGGTTGACGCTGCGCAATTCAGCCGTCAGCGTCCTGCCGTCGCGGCTTATGCTCGCCCGGCCGTAGCCGGTCATCGACATCATAGTAAACACCTCTGTTTCCCTGACATTATATTATACCACTATTCTTAGGCGGGAATGTTACGGCAAGTTTATAATTTGCTCAAATTCCGTTTCATCAATCACCTTTATGCCCAGCTTTTGCGCCTTGTCCAGCTTGCTGCCCGCGTTTTCGCCGGCCAGCACCAGCGAGGTTTTGGATGAAACGCTCGAAGCGGCCTTGCCTCCGTTTTGGCGTATAAGCTCCTCCGCTTGAGTGCGCGAATACCTTGACAGTGTGCCCGTGACCACTACCGTCTTGCCTGCGAGCGCGCCGCCCGATGCGGCCTTTTGCCATACAGGTTTTACGCCCGCGTTCAAAAGCCTCTGAGTGTGGTTCAGGTTTCGTTCATCCTTAAAGAAGCCGATAATCGATTGAGCCACGATGTCGCCTATGTCGTCCATTTCAATCAGGCTGTCGTAATCCGCGTTTATGAGCGCATCCACAGAGCCGAACCTGTCTGCCAGATCCCTTGCGGTCTTTGTGCCCACGTTTGGAATGCCCAGGGCGAATATAAAGCTGCTCAGTTTAACGCCTTTGCTCTTTTCTATCTCGTCAAGCAACTTTCGCGCCTTCTTTTCGCCGAAGCGTTCAAGGGCGGTAAGCTGCTCACTTTTGAGCTCGTAAAGGTCGGCGGGCTCGTGAATGTTGAGTTCCACGCACAGTTGCCGCGCAGTCTTTTCGCTGAAGGCATCTATATCCATAGCTTCCCTGCCCGAAAAGTGGCTCATGCGCATCACTATCTGGTCGAGGCAGCCGTATGTGTTGGGGCAATACAGAAACGCGCCTTTTTCCTCGAGGGCAGCGCCGCAGCAGGGGCAGTTCGTGGGCTTCTCTATGTCTCTTTCGCCCTCGAAGTACTCGTCCACCCTGCCCATTATTTCAGGTATTACCTCGTTTGAACGCCGCAGCCAGACCTTTGCTCCGAGGCGCAGGCGTTTTCTGAGTATGTCGGTATAGTTGTTGAGCGTGGCTTTTTTGACCGACGCGCCCGCGATGTCTACGGGGTCGACGTGTGCAAGCGGCGTAAGCTTGCCGGTGCGCCCTATCTCCCAGGTGACCTTCCTGAGCATAGTGGTGACCTCTTCGGCCTCGAATTTGAACGCGACCGCCCAGCGCGGGAATTTTTCGGTGCTGCCCAGCGCACGTCTGGTGGCGTAGTCGCTTATTTTGATTACGGCGCCGTCTATCAGATAATCGAGGCTGCCACGGTTCTCTTCGATTTCGTTAATGCGTTCAAGAACCTCGCCGGAGTTTGCCGCGGGCAGTATCACGTCCGAAACCGGGAAGCCGTTGCTTTTTAGGAACTCGGTCATCTCGGCCTGATTCAGGAACTCCTTGCCTTCGATGTAGTTTACGTCGTAGAAGCAGGCGTCGAGCTTGCGGCTCGCGGTGACTGCGGGATCGAGGTTTCTGAGCGCACCGGCGGCGGCGTTTCTGGCGTTTTTGAGCGGCTCGGCAGCGGTGCGGTTGTATTTTTCGAGCACAGACAGGCGCATATAGCACTCGCCGTGCACCTCAAGCGTGCCCCTGAACGGGATGGCGAGGGGTATCGAACGGATCGTGAGCGCCTGAGGCAGTATGGCTTCGCCGGTTACGCCATTGCCGCGGGTAGCTGCCTGAACAAGCTTGCCCTCCCTGTAGGTGAGACAAATCGTGAGGCCGTCGAATTTGTGCTCCACGTTGAATGTCAGCTCAGGCAACTTTTCGCCGCGCTCGACTGCCTCGT
>JAFPYA010000373.1 GCA_017412445.1 Clostridia bacterium | reverse complement strand
CTTTCACCGAAAGCGTCCGCACAGCCCTGATACCACAATACCGCATTTGCCCCGCCCGCACGCTTTATCTTCGCTATCATATTGTCGAGCAGCGACCTGTACATGCCTGGCGCCCATTGCTTTATGGAGCTGCCGCCCTGGGCGCAGGGCAAAAGCCCTACAGGCGCATTGGTATAATCTGCGTGCTTTCGCCCGAAGGCTATGAACGGCGAGGTCCCGGTTTGTCCCATAGGCGCGTTCAGGCAATCGGGCGCGTCAGTCGCGTCGTTGAGAGGGTGCGATGCCATGTCCCATTTGCCGCTGTTGCGCTTTACGTGCACCCTTATGTCAGGCATGTCCTGCATTATGCCCTTGCCGTAGCCTGCGGCGTTCGACTGTCCCGCGATTGCGAACACGTCGCCGCAGCCTATATGATTTTTGATGTCTCCCCTGAAACGCCAGTGCTCGCCGCTCTTTGCCGAAACCGCGTCAAGACAGGTTTCAAGCCTGTATAGGCCGCCCCGCGGCAAGGTGAGCGTAGCTTCCCAGCGATCGGAATCTATGTAATCCGCCTTTATCCAGTCGGTAAGGCAGCTGTTGTCAAATTCATTTACGAGGCGATAGCTTGGATCCGCGCTGCTTACGCCTGCTTTTTTCGCCCCGTCCTCGAGGCGCCAAGAGCCGCCGATGGTTATGCGGCCGCTTCCGTTATCAGACTTTATTATTTGCCAATCGTTAAGGCCGTATGTAATTCGTGTTCCGTAAAACATTTTTATCCGCCTGATTAAATTTGATATGGTAATTCCCGGAGGAAATCCCCCGGGAATTACATTGGTGTGAGTCAGACTCAGTCGTGATACATCGACAGGGAATCGAGGTCAGTGCCTTCGTTCTGAGCGGCTATGATGTCGTCAAAGCCCTTGTACTGGCTCTTTACGCCTTCGACGTAGGCAGCCCATACAGCGTCATCGGTGATGTCGAGTTCGCCGGTGATGAACTTAACGGACTCGGTCTTGGCGTAGCTTTCGCAAGCGGACTTGAGCGCGGCGCGAGCGGTCTTGGTTTCGTCGGAAACGTTGACGATGGGCGCGCGATCATAGGGAGAAATGGACTCTACGCCGCCGTTGAACGCGGTCTCATACCAATAGTGGCCTTCGTAGTAGCCCTTCTCGGGATTCCACCAGGGCTCGGTGTCGCCGTAAGCCGCGATGGTGGAGAAGATCTGAGGTACGAACGCGATGCCGGTGCGGGCGGAAGCGGAGGACATGATGCCTTCGTCAGCCAGCAGCTGCGCGCGGTCGCTCACGGGCTGAGCCATGAACTTGTCGGTGTAGTGACGCAGGCCGTCTTCGCCCAGGTACCAGTCTTCACCCTCTACGCCCCAGTTGAGCATGAGGTAGATGTCGGGAGAATACTGATAGTCGATCATGCTTACGATCCACTCGGGATACTCGGTTTCCGCATTGACGATGATGCCCATCTGCAGCGTAGTGCCGAGGTTCTTGCCGGTGATCTTGGAGCCCCACTTCCAGGCAGTGCCATGATCGGAAGAGGGCAGGTAGGCGAGACCCCAAACCACGTCTTCGTCGCTCTGAGCGTTCCAGGTCTGCACGGAGCCGGCCCAGTTGGTGGGCACG
>JAFPYA010000372.1 GCA_017412445.1 Clostridia bacterium | reverse complement strand
GCCTTCGTCAAAGCGCAGTATGCCCGCGCAGCTTTTGAGCGTGGTGGTTTTACCTGCGCCGTTATGACCTATGAAGCCGTATATTTCGCCCTTTTGTATGTGCAGGCTCAGATTGTCGACGGCCTTTTTGCTGCCGTAGGTTTTTGTGAGTCCTTCGATTTTAAGCATTGTTTGCCTCCGGATACATTTGCTGCCCCGTGTCTTCTGTCTTTCAGACGGCGCGGGGCATGCTTTATTCAATTATCTGCGCCGCAGAAGCGTTCCTCAGCAGCCTTTTCTGCCGCTTTTGTGGTCTTCTATCGAGCAGGCGGCAGGAGAGCCGTACTCTATGAGCCCGGCGTCGGCGGGATCAAGGGACACGTGACCGTCCTCAAACACGAAGGCCGGGATGCCCACGTCGCCGATTTCCTTCATGCGGTCGAACACGGGGTTCGTGTCCCTCATGCGGGTAAAGGCGCCCATGTTGCGTATGTTTTCGCCTATGTTGATGTACTCAAATTCGTCTTCGCGCCCCGCGATCTGCTCATGCACATAATCGCAATAGGGGCAGGTGGGCATGCCGTAAATCTTTATCATAGCATAGTCTCCTTGTGTCTTGCGCGGCTTAAAGCCGTGTGCCGTCTTAACTTGTTACGCCTTGCTGACCTTGGCCCAGCTGTCCTTGAGCGGCACCACGCGGTTGAACACGCTCTTTTCCGCCGTAGAATCGGGGTCCTTGCAGAAGTAGCCCGTGCGCAGGAACTGGAAGGTGTCGCCCGTCTTGCTTTCGGCGATGTACGGCTCGACCAGGCAATCGTCTATCACCGTCAGGCTGTCGGGGTTGATGTTCAGGTTGATGCCCTTGGGCGCGTCGGTCTCCTCGGTCTCCTCCTGATTCTCCTCGGTCTCGGCCTCCTCGTCGTTGATGAGGGGCTCGTAGAGCCTGACCTCGGCCTTCACCGCGTCTATGTCGCTGAGCCAGTGCAGCGTGCCCTTTACCTTGCGGTTTGCGCCCTCGCTGCCGGAGAAGCTGTCGAGGTCGACGGAGCAGAGCAGCTCGGTCACGTTGCCGTTTTCGTCAGTTTTGACGTCCTCACACTTGATTATGTAGGCACCCTTCAGGCGCACCTCCCTGCCGGGAGAGAGGCGGAAGAACTTTTTGGGCGGGTCGAGCATGAAGTCATCCGCGTCTATGAAGGCGTGCTTTGTGAAGTGCAGCGTGCGCGTGCCCATCTCGGGATGGTCGGGATGGTTTTCTACCGTCAGCTCCTCCACCCTGTCTTCCGGCCAGTTTGTGAATTCCACCTTCAGGGGCCTCAGGACCGCCATGGCACGGGGGCTCTTATCGCCCAGATCATCCCTGACACAGGATTCAAGCAAAGCAAGGTCAACCACGCTGTCGGCTTTGCTCATGCCGATGCGGTCCACAAATTCACGGATGGCGGCGCCGGAATACCCCCTGCGCCTGAGGGCGGAAAGCGTAGGCATCCGGGGGTCATCCCACCCGCGCACATAACCGCCTTCGACCAGCTGGCGCAGATAGCGCTTGGACATGACCGTCCTGGTCATGTTCAGCCGGGCAAACTCAATCTGCCGGGGCTTTGAAACGAGCATATTCGCGGCATGCTCCACCACCCAGTCATACAGGGGACGATGAATCTCGTATTCCAGGGAGCAAAGGCTGTGGGTCACGCCCTCCAGGGCGTCT
>JAFPYA010000371.1 GCA_017412445.1 Clostridia bacterium | reverse complement strand
GGCACAGCCTGGGCCACGGCGTCGGCCTATTCATCCATGAACAGCCCCGGGTGAGCTCCGGCAACACGACCGTGTTGAGGTGCGGCCATGTGGTCACGGTGGAGCCCGGCGTATATATCCCCGGTTTGGGCGGATGCCGGATCGAAGACACGGTGTTCGTCACGGATAACGGATACACGGACCCCTATACCGCCCCCAAACAGCTCATTGAGCTTTGATCAAATCTTTTCAACACGCTAAGGAGGTATTCCCCTATGCTCAGCGCAAGCGATTTCCGCAACGGCGTAACGATCGAATTCGACAACGGGATCTGGACCGTCGTGTCCTTCCTGCACGTCAAGCCCGGTAAGGGCGCCGCGTTCGTACGCACCAAGCTCAAGAACATCAAGACCGGCAGCGTGATCGAGCGCACCTTCAACCCCACGGACAAGGTCGCCAAGGCCATCATAGAGACCAAGGAAATGGAATACCTCTATGACGACGGCGACCTGTATTACTTCATGGACGGCGAGACCTACGAGCAGATCGGTCTGACCAAGGAGCAGGTTGAGGACGCCATAGTCTTCATGAAGCCCAACACCATGGCCACCGTGCGCTTCTACAAGGGCGCGGCCTTCTCCGTCGAAGCCCCCACCTTCGTTGAGCTTGAGGTGACCGCCACCGAGCCCGGCTTCAAGGGCGACACCGCTTCCAACACCACCAAGCCCGCCACGGTAGAAACCGGCTTCACCCTGCAGGTGCCGCTGTTCATCAACGTGGGCGATGTGCTCAAAATCGACACCCGCGACGGCGGCGAATATCTCAGCCGAGTATAAGCCCCTCGCTTCTCAATACGGAAACGCCGCGATGACGTTTCCGCTTTTGAGGTTTTAAAAAAACATTTCAGCTCACAAATAAGGAAGGACGCGGCATGAAAAAGTTCTTTTCGATAGAAGAGCTTAAGCAGATAATTAAAAACGCGGGCACAGTCGACCAGCTAAAGGGCGCGCTGCTTCTGATGCTGGACAGAATGGCGGACGACGAGGACGTTCTCGACGAGGTGATAGACGCTCAGGACGACATGGACGAGCGGCTGAGCGACCTCGAGTACGATGACGCGGATTACGACGGCTTTGACGGCGATTACGTCGAAGAAGCTGGCGATGAGGACGTTGAGGGCGAAGAGCAGGACGATGACGACGGGGAGATAGAAAAGCTGCTTGGCGACCTGCTCACAAAGCTAAAGGACGCACCTGCGCCAAAAAAGGGCAGGAGCGCCGGGGACAACATAATCAGCCTCTTTAACCCGGACGAAGAAAAGGAATAGCGCGCCTTTTAAATGAATTAACTGCACGGGACGGAATAAATAACGCTTTCTTACAATATTTTTGCGCCAGAGATGGTTTATACTATTTATAAACGCCCGGCGCGTAAGTTCAGCTTTGTAGAGGAGAATTACAGATGAAACCCATGACGTCTAAGGAACGAATAGATGCCGTTCTTGCTCATCAGCCGGTCGACCGCACGCCCTTCTGTCTGGTGGATGGCGGCGCGTGGATCGCAAAGACGGAAAACCTGTCCTACCGTCAGCTTTACAGCCTGCCGGACGGCGGCGCGTCCAAAATAGTAAAGTGGACCAACGAAATCGAAACCGACATAGTCAGCGCGGTTTCGGGCGTGTTCACCGCCTGCCTCAACGCCTTCGGCTGCCCCATTCACATCGACGAGCCCGGGCGCCCCACGGACACCGGCGCGGTGCTTAAGGACCCCGAGGAGGAGATTCCGCAGCTCGACAAAAGCACCATCAGGGAGACGCTGCTCGCAAACGAATTTGTTCAGGGCATGATAAGGCAGTGCAAAAACGTAAAGGCGCTGGTCGGCGACCAAAAATATCTGCTGGGCGACATAGCCGGCCCCTTCACCATGGCGGCGGTAATGGTGGGCACTCAGGATTTTATAATGCTCATGCTTGACGAGCCGGAGCTTGTCGAGACGCTTTTGGACTTCACCACATGCGTCAGCGCCGAGATGTTCAGGCTCCTGCACGAGAACGGCTGCGACATCGCCATGCCCGCCGAGCCCGTGGCAAGCGGCAGCCTGATCAGCCAGAAGATGTTTGACGAATGGGTGGTTCCCGCGCTTAAGAACCTCAAGGCGATGCTGCCGGAGTACAAGTATTTCTTTACGCACGTGTGCGGCGCTTCGTCCCCGCGCGTAAAATCATTAAAGGAAATGGGCGTTGCGGCGTTCTCCTGCGACTACCTCGTGAAATTGGGTCAGGCGCTCACCGACGCGGAGGGCGAGATGGTCATAATGGGCAACATCAACCCCGCCGGCGCGCTGCTGACCGGCACGGCGGAGGAGGTCTACGCCGAGACGTGCGGCCGCATTAAGCTCGCCGCCGGCCGCGGCCAGATAATCGCCCCCGGCTGCGACATGGGCGCGGCCACCCCGCTTGAGAATGTGAAAATGCTTCTCAAGGCCTGCAAGGATGTAGAAATCAAATAAAACCGCTTTATAAAACAACAAAGCCCCCGAAGCCGTGACGGCTGCGGGGGCTTTTGCTTATATGGTTTATTCGCGCGGCTGCATTTGAGGCGCGGCGGCTTTTTGTGCGCTAATTCAGGCTTCCGTAAAGCTGCAGTCCCTTGGCTATCGCCTGCTGCACGCGGGCGGGGCGGCTGCTTTCGTCGGGGTAGAGTATGTAAAGCTGCCTGAAGGGCAGATCGTATTCGGGGTAGTTTTCGGTGCACAGCAGCAGCGCGCTGACCTCCTTGCTCACGTCGCCGGTGTAGGAATAGGCGATTGCGAGCTTGAGCGCGGCCTCGTAGCTGAGCTTTTCGGTGATGGAGGAGTAATAGTATTCCACCGCGCGGGAGTAGTTCTGGCGGCTCATGTAATCGTCGCCAATCAGCATGTAGCCGCGCGCGTTGCCAAGCCCCACCTGAGCGAAGGTCTTTTGACCCGAGTCTGAAAACTCGCCCCAGAACAGAAAGCTTATAAGCGCCAGCGCAAGCAAGCCCATGGCGACCAGCGAGCGCGCGTGCATTATCGCCCAGTCGCGGGTGAAGGGGCGGGGCTTTTTGCGCTTTTTGGCTTTTGCGTTTTGAACGGGTCTGCCTGAGGAAGGTCTGCCTGCCATGGCGCGCCTTGAGTCGGAAGTGCGCCTTGAGTCGGAAGTGCGCCTTGAGTCGGATACGGGCCTCTGAGAGGGCTCGGCGCCGGTCAGACGCGCGCGGTTCGGGCGCACCACCTTGCCGCCTGACGCACGGGCGGGGGAGGGCTCTTCGATCCACCAGCTCTCTTCCTCGCTTGAGCGTGAGGGCGGGCTTTTGCGCGCGGGGGCGCTGCCCTGCGGCGGCCTTTGGCTGTGCACGCCCTGCTGCGCCTGACGGGAGGCCTTTTCCTGCTCGTACTGCCGCTTTATGTCCGCGCTTTTGCGCTTTATCCAGGCGGCAAGGCGCTTTAAGCCTATTACGGTGTATTTGGCCGTGAATACGGCGGCTATCCTTATGCCCTTCCCCGCGGCCTTGCACAGCTGCCAGAGCAGGCGGCCTATGAGCGTAAACAGCGCGGCCAAATCCACGCTGAGCTTGCCAAAGAAGGTCTTAAGAGCGCTGCCGAGCCTCGAAAACGCCCGTCCCAGCCAGTTGAATATGCGCGCGGCGCGCCTTCTTACGCGCTTTTTTATGCGCTTATAGCGCATGTCCATGCGGCCCGTGAAGGTCGATTTGGTGAATTTTTCAAGCTCCAGCAGGCTTTTCAGCTTCGCGGGGGTGACCAAACGCGTACCGCAATCGGGACAGCGCTTTTCGCCCGCGCTGCCCTGGCGTCCGCATTTGACGCAATACATGCGTTCACCTCCCGATAAACTCAGTCGTTGCCCTGCTGCTTCATCATCTCGTAGTAGGGATCGCCGTCAAAGCTTCTTTCGTGGGCGCATTCGCCGCCCAGCTCCTCTATTGCGTTTCGCACCTCGATGTAGTCGATGTAGCTTATGTCGTCCCAGTCCAGCGCGCCTCTCAAGTGCTCTATGGCCCTTTCGTCGCCGAGCTTGCCCAGCATGGCCGAAAACAGGCCGCACTTGTCGGGGCGGCGCTCAAACTCCCTTATCATGGCGTCGTACACCCTGCCGTCGGCGGGGCCTGAAGAGAGCAGGTCGAGGTAGGTCTCCCTCGCCGCGTCGCCCACGTCCTCGAGGCGCTCGAGGATTTCGTCCGCATATTTCGCGGCAAAGCCCTCGGCCAGCTCGGCGGCCATGTCGGCCAGCTCGTCGTCGTCGTCGCGGCGGTCGATTATGTTAAAGCAGATGTCCTTGGGAAGGTCGCCCGCGTCCACCTCTTTTAGAAGTGAGAGCGCGGTCATGCGCATTTGGGCGCTGTTTCTTTCGTCCTTCGCCGCGTACAGAAGCGGCTTTACGCTCTCACTGCCCAGATCGTTTATGCGGTCGAGCAACAGATCCGGCGCGCTCACGCCCGCCTCGTCGTACAGGCGCAGCCACTTGATGAGCTCGGGCGCGCTGTCGTACTTCTGAAAGTAGCCGCCGGGGGTCTCGCCGCCCAGGAACGCCGCGGGGCTGTTGAGCCAGCGCATGTAAACCTGAGGCATGGCGTCCTCCATCTCCTCATAGGTTTTGAACTTGCCCTTGTTGAGCTCTATCCACTTGTCGGTGTAAGCCTTGAAATTGGCGTCAAAATCCAAAATATCAAACATTTGTCTGCCCTTCCCGCTTAAGCCTTAATATGAGGTTGTTCAGATCGTCCGCGCTGAAGCGGCGCACCGTGTTGCAAAAGTGGCAGTCCACCTGCGCGCCGTTCTGCTCCTTTATCATGTCGCCAAGCTCCTTTTCACCCAGCGTCATAAGCATGTCCTCCACCTTTTCGCGGCTGCAGCCGCAGCGGTAGCAAACCGGCAGGCGGTCGAGAACGACCGGCTCAAGGTGGGTGAGCAATTGCTCGCACGCGCCCTCGAGGTGGTAATCCCTCATGGTTTTGGATATGTCCATAAACATGCCCGCGCTGTTTTCTATGCTGGCTATGCAGCTTTCGGAGGCGCCGGGCATGAGCTGAATTACAAGACCGCCCGCGCTGACCACCTCGTCAGCAACCAGCACGCCCACGCTCACGAGGGAGGGCGTCTGCTCGGAGGAGGTGAAGTACATTGCAAAGTCCTCGCCTATCTCGCCGCTGACAAGGGGCACCTGCCCTATGTAGGGGTCCTTCAGGCGCAGATCCTTTATCACGGTCAGCGTGCCCGTGTGACCCACGAGGCCGCCCACGTCCAGCTTTTCGCCCCGGCGCGGCACGTCCTCGAAGGGATGGCTCACAAAGCCCTTCACCGTGCCGTCGGGCTTGCCCACGGCCAGCATCAGCCCCGCGGGGCCGTCGCCCTCCACGCGCACGGTTACGCTCTCGTTTTCGCCCTTGAGCATCGCGCCCAGCACAGAGGTGAGCGTGAGCGTCCTGCCCAGCGCGGCCGTCGCGGTGCGGCTTAAGTGGTGTATGCTCCTCGCCCTTTCGACAAGGTGCGTGCTCTCTATAAGAAACGCCCTCGCCTGACCCTCGAACAGCGTCAGGCGCAAAAGGCCGTCGGGATGAATCTCATGTGCGTTTACGTTGTTTTCCATACAGTCTCCGTTTGGTTTTTTTATTCGCTCTTCGCGGAAAAATATATGCGTCCCGCGTCAGTTTCGCTGCTTATGTCCGTAAAGCCCGCCTGACTAAGCAGGTCGCAAAGCTCCCCCGCGCTCCACGCCCTCTGCCTGTGGGTTTCGTGAAAGCGCTCGTAGCGGCCGTCGTCGCATTTTATGTAGAAGCTTATCTCCATTGTGAGTATGCTGCCCTCCATTTGGTTTACCCAGATGTAGGCGCAGTCGTCGGTCTCCTCGAAGAAGCGCTGCTGTCTGGCCATGCCCTGCAGCTTTTCGGGGCCCGACACGTCAAAAGCCAGCGCGCCGCCCTTTTTCAGCGCGGCGCGGGCGCAGTTAAAAAAGCTTACTGCGCCCTCGTCCTTTGTAAGGTAGTTCACGCCGTCGCAAGCGCAGAATATGCCGTCCACCAGATGAGGCACGGCAAAGTGCCTCATATCCTGCTTTGAAAAGGCTATGCGCTGCCCGGCCTTACGCGCTTTGTCCGAGGCCACGCTGAGCATGTCCCCGGACAAATCCATTGCTGTGATTTTGTAGCCTCTTTTGCTTAATTCTATGCCGAGCGTGCCCGTGCCGCAGCCCATGTCGACTATCTCGTGAAGGTCGCCCCCGTGCCTTTTTAGCAGGGATATGTACCTGTCTGCCCATTGGGCGTAGTCAAAATCGTAGGCCAGGCGATCGTACACGCCCGCGAGCGCCGAATACATCATTTGGTCTTATGTTCCCAGTAGCGGTCTTCCTTTACAGGTACGTCGGGCAGGTCCTGCTTTGCGGCCTCCTCCTCGTCCTCGTCGGGGGTGTAGATGCCCTTGTTGACCTCCGCGCCCGCGATGCGGGGGTTAAGGTACTTGTCGAAGCAGTAGTTGCTGAACGACGCCTGCACGAAGCCGGTAAGCGCAAAGCCTATCAGCGCGTAGAACAGGAACATGATGAGGAAGCCGTAGGGCATGGGAATGAAGGAGAGGATTACCGGCACGGCCACGGTGCCCAGAAGTATCAGGAAGGCGATGGGCAGGCGGGCGATGACCATCAGCACGGAGTTTTTGATCAGCACCGAAAACTTCATTTCGTAGGTGACCATCATTGTATACACAACCTCGTTCATCATCCACCAGACGATGAGCAGCACCAGCATGAGCCCCTGCGCTATTGAAAACGCCCAGCTCGTGCCCGAGGCCAACTCGCCGTAAGTGACCCACGCGATATAGAACAGGAAAAAGCTCAGCCCGTTTATAAGACCCAGCGGCAGCGCCTGCTTCCAGTTGCCCTTTATGGCCTCTTTAAAATCCTGCCAGACGAAGGAGTGGTCGTCGCGCGCCCAGTTGCGCAGCACGTACATCATGCCGGGGCGGCCGAGCGAGGCGATTATGAACAGGGGAATGGCTATGAGCAGCGTGGTGGTGATGTTGCCGTTTCGGGCCTGAGTCAGGGCGAGGTCGTAGGCGTTAAAGTGGCTCACCATGTCGCTCTTCATCGTCTCCCACTGCTCTTTAGTGTATTCGTGCACCTCTACGGTGTTGCCGTCCACGTCCTTGTCCTCGTAGGAGACGGCGGAAGCGGTTTCAAACGCGGCCGTCACCGCGTCCGAACTGCCGTACTTTTCGATAAGGCGGCTTATCTGCTGATTAAGCGCGTAATATTCCCTGTACTCCTGAACGAGACCGGGCTCGACCTCCTCGAGGCGTATGGCGTATTCGTCGGTGCCGTCGCCGTCCAGGGGCAGATACACGGCCAGCGTCTGATAGCCCAGAAACAGCCATATCAGAAGCGGCAGCATGAACACGAGGTAGAGCAGGTTCACGCCCACCATCGAGGAAAAGCGCACCTTGAGGGTGGTGAAGAACAGCTGCTTGCGGTTCGTGGGCATCTGCTCTACGGTGTAGTCCGCCTGACCCGCCTTGCCGTAGAAATAGTTGTGCATTATACTGCTCATGTTGTTGGGTTCCTCCTGCTTTTATTTGCCCGCCACGGAGATTTCGCCGATGTACACGGCGGGCGCGCCTATGGAGCTCTGTCCGGGATGGCCGAATTTAAGGTCGCTCGCCACGGCGCGTATGTTTTTGAGTATGTCGTAGAAATTGCCGGCGATGGTTATCTGCTCTATGGGGAAGGCCTTTTTGCCGTCCTTTATCATAAAGCCCTTCGCGCCCAGCGAGAAGTCGCCGCTTATCGGGTTCGCGCCGGAGTGCATGCCCATAAGGCTGGTTATCATCACGCCCTCGCCCATCTGCTCAAGCAGCTTTTCGGGGCTTATATCTGATGGGCGGATGAAGAGGTTTGTGGGCGCGACGGTGACCTTGCCGGCGTAGCCCTGCTTTGCGGCGTTGGCGGTGGTCTTCCTATTCAGGGCGGCGGCGGTCTCGCGGTTGTGCAAAAGCGTATTGAACACGCCGTCCTTAATTACGTCCTTTGTAAAGCAGGCCACGCCCTCGGCGTCAAACGGGCGAGTCGCAAAGCCTCCCTCATACAGCGGGTCGTCGGTGAGGGTCAGGGCGTCGGAGGCGATCTTTTCGCCCTCCCTGCCCCTGAGCAGGCTCATGCCCTTGCGCGCGCTCTCGCCTGAGAACACGCCCGCGAAGGTGCCAAGCAGCGTTGCGGCCATGTCGTTTCTGAGCACGCACTTGTAGGTGCCGCTGGGTATGCTCACCGCGCCCAGACTTTCGAGCGCCTTGTTCGCGGCGGCCTCGGCCACCTGACGGATGTCCACGTCCTTGTGGTTGTGGCTGAATTTGAGCTCGAAAGCGAAGCTCGGCGCGCCGCCGTCCGAAACGATGGGCGCGACCGCCGCCCCGTAAACGGTGGAGGTGTGAGATACGTCGAGCCCCTTGGAGTTGACTATCCTCACCGAGCTTGCGCCGCTGGTCACGCCGCAGCCGTCCACGCGCAGCACCTTGTCGGAAACCGCCTTTACAAGGCGCTCCAGCTCCATCGCCTGAGCAACCTTTTCTGAGGCGGGCACCGAAGCGGTCTCCTCGTCGTATGTATTCACGTTGGGGTAGCTTTCGCTGCCCTCGAAAATGCTTTCGCCATCCTCGGTGTCGAGTATGGAGGCGTTGTTCTTTACGCCGTTTATGAGCATGTCGATGGCTTCCTCGTCCTCGATTTCGGTGGAGGCGTAGCCCATTTTGCCCGCGTATATGCCCCTGAAGCACATTCCGCCGCTTTCGGACACGCTGTAGGTGTTTATGTTCTGGTCGAGTATGTCCACGTCGAAGCTATCCGAGTTTACGAAGTAAGCCTCGCATTCCTCTATGCCCGCTTTTTTAGCGCCCTCAAAGAGCCTGTCTATAAACTCCTGTCTCGTCATTTTCTGCCTCCTACGGTCATATCGGTCACGCGAATCATGGGCTGGCCGACGTTTGTGGGAATGCTGCCGCTCGCCGCGCCGCACATGCCCTGCGCCATCCACATCTTTTTGCCCACGCGGTCAATCTTCATAATGGTCTGGCCGCCCTTGCCTATCAGCGTTGCGCCGCGCACGGGACGGTCAATCTTGCCGTTCTTTATGAGGTAGCCCTCGCTGACCGCGAAGTTGAATTCGCCGGTCAGGGGGTTCACGCTGCCGCCGCCCATCTGTTTGGCGTAGAGGCCCTCGGCCATGGAGGAGATGATTTCCTCTTCGTCATCCTCGCCCGCCGCGATGTAGGTGTTCCTCATGCGGGAGGTGGGCGCGAAGGTGTAGTCCTGCCTGCGGCCGGAGCCGGTCACGGGCATGTTCATGCGGCGGGCGTTGAGCCGGTCTATCATGTAGTTTTTGAGTATGCCGTTTTCGATGAGCAGAAGCTTAGTGGTGGGGTTGCCCTCGTCGTCAATGTTCTCGCTGCCCCACTCGTTCGGTATCGTGCCGTCGTCGTAGGCGGTCACTTTGGGGGAGGCTATGCGCTGCCCCAGCTTGCCGCAGAATTCGCTGTTGCCGAAGGCGACCGCCGCCGCCTCGAGCGAATGGCCGCAGGCTTCGTGGAATATGACGCCGCCAAAGCCGCCGTCGATTATCACGGGCATCACGCCCGCGGGGCAGTTTTCGGCGTGCAGCATCGTGACAGCGACGCGCGCGGCCTCCCTCGCCTGCTCCTCCGCGTCTATCTTCTTTTCAAACAGCTCAAAGCCGATGTGGCCGCCGGGGCCCGCAGAGCCGGTTTGGTTCACGGTGCCGTCGGAGGCGATGGCCTGTATCATCATGCGAGTGTACACGCGGGTGTCGCTTTTGAACATGCCCTCGGTGTTTGCTATGGTCACGTGCTGCTCCCAGTCGAACTGGGCGGCGGTGACGTGGGCGATTTCGTTTGAATATGCCTTCGCGGCTTTGCAGGCGTCGCCTACGAGGCGCGCGCGCCTTGCGCCGGGCACGTCCATGGGCAATTGCTCAACCGGGTGAATGTTGGGCGTGACCGAGCCTATCAGGTTAACGGCGAGGTTGTTTTCACACTTGTCTGCCACGGCCTCGCCCGCGAGCCTCGCCAGCTTCATCAGCCCCTCGGGGCTTGAATCGTTGGAGTGCACGTATACGCTGTTCAGGCCCTTGTACACCCTCAGCCCCACGCCGTGATGGCGGCTCGCGGTGGCCGTGTCGAGCCTGTCGTCCGTGCGGGAAACGCGGCTGCGTCTGGTGTCCTCATAGAATATTTCCGCGAAATCCCCGCCCGTGGATACCGCTTTTGTGAGCGCCGCCTCTGCGGCCGATTTATTCAGCATCTGTTTCCTCCCTGTTTTTTATAAGCGCAAGCGCTGCGCGCCTGTCCGCCTCTGCGAGCTCGTAGTCCGTAAGCTCGCTTATGTTCACAAATTTGATTTCGCTGTGCTCCTTTGCCTTGAGAGCGCCCCTGAAGCCGTCGACCCTGAAAAACGCAATCAGCACCTGCACGTCGCCTTCGTAGGATTTTACCCGTGCGTCCACGAGCCTTGCGCTGTCAATTTCAATGTCCAGCTCCTCCCTGAGCTCGCGCGCGAGCGTCTCGGGGAGGCTTTCGCCATCCTCGCGCTTGCCGCCCGGAAACTCCCATTTGCCCGCCTCGAGCTTTTTGCTTAAGGGGCGCCTGCAAATCAGCACCTTGCCGCCCGAAAATATCATGCCGGCGGCTACAACCAACATACTCATGCTTCTTCGTCCATTATATCACAAGCGCAGCCGCATTTGACCCGCCGTTTGTGCGTTTTTGTTAAATATTCTGTGTCAAAACTATTACGCCTCTTCCACGGCCTCGGGGTAGGAAAGCGCCCAGATGAGCAGGCCGTCCGCGCCGTAAAAGCGGATTTCGAGCGTGTCGTCCTTGCCCATCGTTTCGCCCTGCACTATAAGCAGGCTCTCGTTTACGTATATGGTGTTTTCGGACGAGCCGTTTATGTATACCTCGGAGTCCGGCGTAAAGCCACGGCCGCTTATGAACAGGTTGCCCGCGGTGTCCGTGCGCGTGGAGTAAACCTCCACCGGCTCGACGCCGAAGGTCATTTCGGTCTGGCGCTCTATATTCTTGCCGCCGTACCAGTAGTGGCCGCCGTAGGTGATGTCGTACTGCACGAGGCTCATCTTTTTGAGGTAGCTGTCGGGCTCGTAGTCCATGAAGCTCTGGTGCACAGTGACCATGGCGCCGCAGTTGAATATGTCGCATTTCTCAAGGGCGATTGAGGAAAGCTGATAGCTCTCTATGTCCCTGTCGGTCTTTTCCATGGGGTAGTTCGCCCAGATGACGTAGGAGGTTGAGAACAGCTCATCCGTGGTCATTTCGTCGTGGCTCAGGGTTATGCCGGGCAGATGGTCGCCGTAGACCACCAGCATCACCTTTTCGTCGCGCTTTTCGAGCTGCTTGATGAGGTCGTCAAGCATGGTGTCCACCTCGTTCATCTCCATGAGGTAATACTGGAAGGAGAGCCTGTCGCTCTCGCTGTCCTCGGGCGAGGCGGTGACTTTGAAGGGCGCGTCCTCGTCATCAAGCTCGGGATAGGCGCTGTGCGTCTGCACGCCCACGGCCATAATGAGGTCCCGCCCCTCTGTGGAGTCGAGGGAACGGATTATGTAGTCGGCCAGTACCGTGTCCTTCGCCCAGCCCTTCTCGGTCAAATCGTACCCGTTCATGAACTCAAGGGAGGTGAAGCGGTCAAAGCCCAGATTGTAGTACACCAGATTTCGGCCGTAGAAGGTGCCGCTGTAGTTGTGCAAAAACGTCGAGGTGTAGCCGTAGGGCTTCAAATCGTGCGCGAGGGACTCAAACTCGTTGTATCTGACCAGATTGTAGTAGGGATATTCGTTTGCGCCGAACAGGTCGAGGTTGCAGCCGGTAAGCACCTCGAACTCGGTGTTGCAGGTGCCGCCCGCGACCGTGGGCACGTAGAGTATGCCGCCTGAGCAGGTTTCGCGCAGGCGCTTGAAGGTGGGTATGGGCTCGCCCTCAAACTCGTACTGGCTCAGCTTATCGGGCTCGCAGAACGCCTCGAGCTGCAGTATGATTATGCTCGGGTAGTCCTCGTCCTGTATCACGCCCTGTCTGTCGCCAACTATCGTCTCGACCACCGTCTCGCTGTATCCCTCCATGGAGGAGCCCTTGGTCACGAGGCCGAGGCGCATGTCGTTGGTGCCGCTTTCAGGCTCGGGAATGAAGGCCTGATTGCCCGCCTCGGTCTCGGGGTCGGTCTTGTCGAATATGTCCTGCACGGCCTGATCGGTGTAGTCGACCGGCGCGTTCATGCCGGTGTCGAACAGGCCGAACACGAAGCTGTATGAGAAGCCGTTTTTCTTGTATGCGGCGTAAAAGTCCGGGCGCAGCGTCTTTGTGACAAAGCCGTTTTCAAGGCAGATGAGCAGCGTGACCGTGAACACCAGCGCGGTGGTGGTGAGCCTGAGCCAGCCCTTGTTCAGGTCGCGCCTGTACATCTGGGTGCGCAAAAGCAGCACTATGAGGCCCGCCACGGCCAGCATCACCGCGCCCGCTATCAGCGCCACCTGCCACCACGTAAAGAGCTTGGGTATAACCACTATGCCGTCGGTTATCGAGTGAAGGTCGGCGGGGTAGAGCGCAAGGCGCCCGCGGCGGCTCATCACAAGGAAGTTCGCCACGGCCATTATTATCCATATGCCGCCGCCAAGCGCCAGCGTAAACAGCCTGCGCTTGAACATGAGGGCAATGGCCAGCGTGCAGGCGATGAGCGAAAAGTTGAGCAGAAACGCCAGCGGGTTTGTGCCTATGAACCTGAACGCCCCGGCGACCGACCTGCGGCTCAGCGTCTCGACTATAAGCGTAACTATGAGCGCGCCCAGCAATTGCACCAGCCAGTCGGGCAGGGGAAACTGCTTTTCCGCCATGCGGCGCATTTTGTTCTGCTTTTTGCTTTCGCTCTTTTTGAGCTTGGAAGGCTTTGTGCGTATGCGCCATTTGCGCGGCGCGGTTGAGCCGTCATTCATATAAAAATGTCCTCCGGACGTTAATTCTCTCTCACGATAATTTTAACACAAATTTGTGCCTAATGTAAGTATGAAAACGTAAAGTATAGGCAAAAGCCCTTTGGTTTGGGCGAAATAAGGCAAAAAGCTTGCCTAAGACGGGAAAATGTGCTATCATATGGGCGCGGCGCAGTGCCGCCTTAAACGCATGAAAAATGTTTTCGGGAGGAAATATTATGAGCGAATATAAGCTTTCCTACGGCAAAAGCACGGCCTCAGTCAGGCTGAAGGGCGCGCAGATAACCTCGTTCAGGGGCGCGGACGGCCGCGAGGTCATATGGCAGGCCGATCCCGCCGTGTGGGCGCAGCACGCGCCGGTGCTCTTTCCCGTGTGCGGCTCGGTCAGAAACGACCAAATAAGAATAGACGGCAAGTACTATCCCATGACAAAGCACGGCTTTACCCGCAATCCGGACTTTAAGCTGTGCCATCTGGGCGAGGATTTCATAGACCTCGTGCTTGAGGCCGACGAGGAGACGCGAAAAATGTATCCCTTCGACTTCGCCTTTCACGTCACCTACCGCCTGTTTGAAAACGGCTACACCACTACCTTCATGGTGGAAAACCTTTCCGAAAAGGTAATGCCCCTGTGCCTTGGCGGCCACCCCGGCTTCAACTGCCCCATGGCCGAGGGCGCGAGGTTTGAGGACTACGTGCTTGAGTTTGAAAAGGCCGAAAGCGGCATAAACCAGCTTGCGCCCATGGGCGGCCTCATAAACGGCAGCGAGACGCTGTCTGAAATCAAGGACGGCAGATACCTTACCCTCGACCATGCCCTGTTCGACGCGCGCGACGCGCTCATTTTTGCCGGCCTCAACAGCCGCTCGGTAAAGCTCGTCCACAGCGTGACCGGCCACGGCATAAAGTTCGATTTCCCCAAGATGGAGGTGCTGGCCGTGTGGAGCAAGCCCGGCGCGAACGCGCCCTACGTCTGCCTTGAGCCCTGGCACGGCATGCCCGCGCGCGAGCAGGACGGCGACGACTTTGAAAAGAAGCCCTACGTCACGCTGCTTGATCCCGGCAGGGTGTATACGAGCTGGTTCACTGTGACCGTGATCTGACCGGGCTCAGCTGAAGGAAGAATTTATGCCTCGTGAAAAATCCCCGCGCAACAAAACCATAGCCACGCCCATAAGCGAGGGCGCGGAATATCTGGAGCGCGTTATAACGATTGCTGAGCCCCTCAGCGACATATTGTCCGTAACTGACAAAACCGTGCTTGGCGACGCGCTTGAGGTGTGCCCGCTTTTGCCGCGCGAGTGCTTTGACCTTATTATCGCCGACCCGCCGTACAACTTAAGCAAGGTCTACGCGGGCGCGCGCTTTGGCAAAATGAGCCGCGAAAGCTACGAGGCCTATACCGCCGCGTGGCTTGACGCGGTCATACCGCTTTTAAGGCCCTCGGGCACGCTGTACGTGTGCTGCGACTGGGACTCCGGGCTCACCATAGGCCGCCTGCTTGAGGAGCGGCTCACCGTGCGCAACCGAATCACCTGGCAGAGGGAGAAGGGCAGGGGCGCGCAGGCGAACTGGAAAAACGGGCTCGAGGACATATGGTTCGCCACTAAGAGCGACTCGTACACCTTTAACCTCGACAGCGTCAAAATCCGCCGCCGCGTGCTCGCGCCCTACCGCGAGGACGGCAAACCCAAGGACTGGGTTGAGGCCGAGGGCGGCTGCTACCGCGACACCTGCCCCTCAAACTTCTGGGACGACGTGACCGTGCCCTTCTGGTCCATGCCCGAGAACACCGCGCACCCCACCCAGAAGCCCGAAAAGCTGATGGCCAAGCTCATACTTGCCAGCTCAAACCCCGGCGATACAGTGTTCGACCCGTTTTTGGGCTCGGGCACCACGTCGGTTGCGGCAAAAAAGCTGGGCAGGCACTATCTTGGCATAGAAAAGGAGCCGCAGTACTGCCTTTGGGCGGAGCAGCGGCTTCAAAAGGCGGATAGCGACAAGAGTATACAGGGCTACGCGGACAGCGTATTTTGGGACAGAAACAGCTTTTCAATGCAGCAAAAATCCGGCGCAAAGCCGAATGTCTCAGCGCCGGATAAAGAGTAGCTGTTCAGGCGCGCTTTACGCCCTTGCGGTTGAGGTAGTTTTCGCCGAGCCTCTGCAGGAAAGTAAGCAGCGTCGAGAATATAAGATAGATTATGGCGACGTCCAGATACATAGCCAGC
>JAFPYA010000370.1 GCA_017412445.1 Clostridia bacterium | reverse complement strand
TCTCGCGCTACAAATACGTATACGTGGACGAGTATCAGGACGTATCCGGCATACAGGACGCGATCATCAAGAGCCTGAGCGGCGAGGGGCACCGCCTGTTCATGGTGGGCGACATAAAGCAGTCCATATACGGCTTTCGCCACGCCGAGCCCGAATTGTTCGAGCATGAAAGGCGCACCTACTCCGACGACCCTGACGCCGCTCAAAGGCGCATATTCTTCATGGACAACTACCGCTCCTGCATGAGCGTGGTAAGAGCCGTAAACGCGGTGTTCACCGAGGCCATGGACCGTCAGGTGACCGACATGGACTACCTTGAATACGACAACCTGCGCTGCAACCTTGAGGGGGACTTCGGCCCCGTGGACGTGGTGCTTGTAAAAAAGGGAGAGGACGACACCGACAAGATAGAGGCGCAAAGCCACATAGTGGGCAGATACATTCGTTCCCTCATCTCCCCCGCCGCCGAAAGCGATAAAGGCAGCGTTGCGCGTTACGGCGACATAGTTATACTGCTCTCCACCGCCACAAACATCGCCCCGAAGATCGCCGAGCACCTTAAGGACATGGGTATCCCCGCCGTGTACGAGGGCGCGGGCGACTTTTACGGTCTGAGCGAAGTCAAGGCGTTTTTGAGCCTGCTCACAGCCATAGACAACCTGCACAATGACGATGCGCTTGTGGGCGCGCTGATAAACCCGCCGTTTAGCTTTAACGACCGCGAGCTGGCCGAAATAAGGCTGGCCAAGCCCGAAAACGTGCCGTTTTACGAGGCGTTTGAGCGCTGCTGCGAAAGAAACGACACCGAAGTGGATAAAAGATGCGTGCAGGCGCTAAGGCAGCTCGAGGCCTGGAAGGCGCTCAGCGAGGAGATGACCGTGCCAGAGTTTGTGTGGCGGCTCATGCGCGAGACGGGTCTGTACGCTTCGCGCGGCGCGTACCCGGACGGCAAGGCGCGCCAGCTCAACCTTGACAGCATATACCGCCGCGCGCTGGACGGGCAAGCGGCCGGGCAGATGCGCCTGAGCGACTTTATAAGTGAGCTCAGGGGTGACAAGCAGACCGGCGCAAGGGACGACGATCCGCCCTCAAGCGGCCCCGACGACAACTTCGTGCGCATAATGACCATGCACAAAAGCAAGGGTCTTGAGTTTCCCTGCGTGATACTTATGAACCTGCAAAAGAGCATACACCAGAAACGCACCGAAAGCAAGCTGCGTATGAACGTAAGCAGCGGCGAAGGCGCGCTGGGGCTTTACCTGCCACTGGTCGAAAGGCGCAAAAACACCACCCGCGACAGCCAGGGCAAGGAGGCCTTTAACGCTCGGGCGCACAGGCAGAATATCTCCGAGGATACGCGGCTTCTGTACGTGGCGATGACGCGCGCGCAAAAAAGACTCTGCCTCGTGGCCTCCGTCAAGGACGGCGACGAAGCGCTGTGGAGCATGCGCGACAGGACGCTGCGCATATGGAAGACCCGCAGCATGCTGGACATGATAATGCCCGCCGTGCTCAGGGAGCTGAGCCTGCCGGAGGTCGGAAAGTGCTTCAAAAACGATTTGTGGCGGTTGAGCGTCGATTCGGCTCAGGCCATCGAGCAGGGCGAGGAGGCGCCATTTGAGTTCGCCTCCGAGCTCGATAAGACGCTTTCCTCCGAGGAGGATATGTTCATGTACACCGCGTCCCCCGAAAAGCGCTTTCCGCTCAAGACCAGTGTGACCACGCTCACCCGCGAAATGGCGCTGCTCAGCGACGAGGACAGCGAGGAGACCGTGGACGACAAGCGTCTGCCCGAGGAAAGCGTGCGCACGTTCCGCTTAAGCCCCGAGCCCGAGCGCCCCGCCTTCATGGAGGAGGATAAGGTCGAGGCCTCGAGCATAGGCACAGCCACCCACAGGTTTTTGCGCCTGATCGACCTTCAGGCGTTCAAGAACGAGAGCGGGGACATAAGGCGCGTTCAGGAAATACTGCACCATGAAATGCAGCGTCTGCGCGATTTGGATATTGTAAGCGCCGAGGAAGCGCAGATAATACGCCTTTACGACGTGGCGGCCTTCCTTTCAAGCCCCCTCGGGCGGCGCATGCTCGCAAGCGCGCTTGTAAAGCGCGAGGCCTGCTTCACCATGCGCATATCTCCCGATTCCCCCACGACGGTGCAGGGCATAGTGGACTGCGCCTTCATGGAGGACGGCAAGTGGGTGCTCATAGATTACAAGACCGACCGCGACACCGCGCCCGAGACCTTCGTGCCCCGCCACGAGGCTCAGATGAACTGGTACGCCGAGGCGCTGAGGAGGCTGACGGGCACCCCTGTCAAGGAAATGTGGCTGTTCGCCCTGAGGGCCGACAGGGCGTACAGGGTCGAGGAAAGGGACGTTAGCGTAAGGCTTTGACCGCCTCAGGCAAATAAAAAAAATGTTCCCCCAATCGAGGGAACATTTTTTATGCGTTGCGCTTAGGCGGTTCAGTTCACGAAGTCCGTCCTGTTGCCAAAGAGCTCAAGCTCGGTTATGCAGCAATCGTAGTATTTGCTGCCGATATACGCGTCCTTTATCACGAAGCGGAAAGAGGTGCCCCTGATGGGCCCGTAGAAATAGAATGTCTGATACTGGTCCTTCAAGTCCTGAATCGTGAAGCTCTGAATGAAGAAGCCGTCCGCGTATACGTCCACGGAGCGTACGCGGCTGTTATTGTAGTAAACTTCCCTGCTCTTCCAGTAGCCGTTTGCGATTCTGAAGCCCTCCGCAATCACGGCGCTGCCGTCCTTTGTGGAGATCTCTATCCACTCGTTAAAGTAGGCTTTATTGCTGTTCCAGGCGGTGGTGGTATCCTTGTCTATTGCTCTGTCGGGGGCCACGCTGTAGGTGTTGTCGGGAAAGTAGGAGCTGGCATCGGCTCTGAAATTGCCCGGTACATCCTGAGGTGTGTTGCGGTTAAAGTGAGTGTAATACTCAAGCGCGCTCGAGGCGTGGTATGGCGCGGTGCCGGACACATGCTCGAGCATCGACTTTCTTATGAAGCCACAGGTGCCGTCAGGCCCTACGCACAAGCAATACGTGCTGTCGCACTGCCAGTCGGCCACCTTGATGATGGTGCCGTTTTCGTAGCCCGCGACGTTCAGTGAGTCGTAGTTGGCGTTGGGTTCAGGATAGATGTAGGCGATGTAACGGCCGTTCGTCTTGTTTGTGCTGTTGACCCTGTAGCGGGCGAGGGAGGAATCGTTGTAGTCGAAACACCTTATGAGGCACGACTTCCACACGTAGCCCTCGGTGCCGTCGGGACCTATGGCCCTGCAGTAGCTGTTGCTGCCCGGCACATACCACTGTATCACCTTGAGCACGGTGCCCTTGGAGTAGGTGGCGATGGGCGTGCCGGAGGAGCCGGCCACGGAGTACATGTACAGTACGCCGCCATTCCTCTGGGATACGGTCGTCCAGATTTTGTACATGGGCAGCGACTTATCGGAGTAGCTGTAGGCGAGCGCGGGAGCGAGGGATACCGTTAGCAGCATCACGCATACCAGCGCGGCGACGATTTTTTTCATATTGAGACCTCCATATCGCAGGTTTACGAACAGGCATCTTTTTGCCCTGTTAAACGTAAATTATAAAGCCTTTTGCCCGGGTTGTCAATATTGCTGCCGCTGTTTTGGAACGCGCCCGCTTATCCGTTTGTCGAATATTGCAAGCAGCGCGGGCAGAAGCGTAAGCACGAGTATAACTGATATCAGCGCACCCCTCGACAGAAGCAGACCTATGTCCGAAATGTAGAACACGGAGCACATTTTGCCTATAATGTAACCCGCCGTGACCAGTATCACGCCCGAGGTCAGCACTGTGGGCAGCGCCCTGCTCAGCGTCTCTTCAAGCGCACGTTTTACGTCGTGACCCGCCGCGCGCTCAGAAATATACTGCGCTGACAGCAGTATCGCGTAATCTATGCAGGCGCCCATCTGTATCGACACGCAGATCAGATACGAGATAAAGAACACCGGGCTGCCCAGCACGCGCGAAATGCCCATGCTTATCCAAATCGAGCCCTCGATTACAAACACAAGTATCAGCGGCACGCGCGCCGAACGGAACGACAGGGCGACTATAAAGAATATGGCGAGGAAGGTGATTAGGTTTACCTTGAGCAGGTCGCCCCTGAAGGCGTTGCCTATATCGTATGTGGACATGAGCATGCCGGTAACGTAGAAATCGTCGTCGTAGTATTTTTCGAGCGCGGCCAGTATGCCTTCGATGGCTTCATCAAGCCTTTCGTCCTCCTCAGAGAGCGTGAGCTCCACTATCATGCGGTCGTAGTGCTCGCCGTGGAAGGCGGCGTTCGCCTGATTCAAAGCGTCCCTGAGCACGTCTGTCGTATCGCTTTGCAGGTTCAGGCTGTCTGCAGCCTCAATAAGCCTGTCGGCCCTCACGCTGTCCTTAAAGCCCTGCATGGCAAAGAATATGTTCACCTGCCATTCGGGAAGCCCCGTCAGCGCGGCTACGTTCGCCGCGGTGCAGTATTTCAGCGCCTCCGAGCCTGTGGTCACCATGGCCGTGACGCTCGAAACTACGCGCGTCCCGTCCACTTCAATCGACATAAGGCTGTCCGCAAGGGCGCGCTGGGTGTCGTAGTCTGAGTCTTCATATCCTCCCGGAATGAGCAGCGCCAGAGGCGAGGTCTTGCCGAAAACCCTGTCGATTTCAAGGCTGTCTCCCTTTTCATAGCCGCCGGAAAAGGTGTAGACGTTAAAGTTTTGCAAAACTGCGCCCGCCGCAACGGCGATAAGCAGCACTGCGCAGACGGGACGCCTATAGCGATATATGACCCGCGCCAGCCTGTCGCCGCCGAAAGAAAGGGGCTTATGGCGCGCCCGGCTGAGCGGTTTATCGAATATGAGCGTCACTGCGGGCATGACTGTAAACACCGAGAGCATGCTGATCATTATGCCCTTGCTGAGCGCAAGTCCTATGTCGAAGCCTATGGTGAAGCTCATGAACAAAAGCGACAAAAGCCCCGCCACTGTGGTCAGCGCGCTCGAAAAAATGCGCATGAAGCACTCCTCAAGCGCGCCCGTCATCGCCTGCACAGAGTCCCTGAGCTCGTCCCTTAAGCTATTGTAGGTGTGCAACAGCATTATGGCGTAGTCTATAGAAAGCGCCAGTTGGAGTATCGCGCTCACGGCGAAGGTGATAAAGGACACGTCGCTGAATATGAAGTGAGTGCCCAGATTTATCACTATCGAGATGCCGAGCGTAAAGAGTATTACTGCGGGCTCAAGCCACGAATGCGAGGTCAGAAGCAGCACTGCCAGCACCACCGCCACGGCTATCAGCATTACCAGCGGCATTTCCTCCCCCACGCTGTTTTGCGCGTCGAGCTCCGCCGCCGCCGAGCCGCCGACATAATAGCGCCCTGCGTCCGGAAACAGCTGCCTCAGCTCCTTTACGAACGTCGTCGAGTCGCATTCGTTAAGTGTAAGGGTGATTAGGCTCAGGCGCGTTTCGCCCTCCTGCCTTATATCCTTTTCCGGGTCGTGGGTCGCCGCCAGCACCTCGGGGCGGCCGTTCAGCAGGGCAAGACACTTCTGAAGCGTTTCATCGTCCGCGTCCGAAAGCATGAGCCGTATCTGCTCGCTCGAGCCGAATTCCCTTTCCATCACGTTCAGCGCGCGCTTGGTCATCGTGTCGTCGCTAAGGTAGCGCGTGAGGTCATAATTGATTTTGGTCTTATTTATGCACAGCGCGGAAGCGACCGCAAGCAAAAGCATGAAAACAAGTATGGGAATTCGGTATTTTACGATTTTTTCGGCGAGCCTGCGCTTCATTGGATCTCCTCCGTGAGCCTATAGTCGATTGCCTGAGCAGCTGTGTATAAGGGCGCTTAAATTTTAAAAGCGCCGCCCGCAAAACCGGACGGCGCCCGATACATATTATTTAGTGGACTATAAGGCTTTCGCCGGTCATCTGAGCGGGCTTGTCCATGCCCATCAGATCGAGCAGCGTGGGACACAGGTCGCACAGGCGGCCGCCGCTGCGCAGCTGCTTTTTGGGGTTCTCGGGGTCGACCACTATCACGGGCACGGGGTTGGTGGTGTGCGCGGTGAAGGGCTCGCCGCTGACAGGGTCTATCATCATGTCGGCGTTGCCGTGGTCGGCGGTGATAATGAGCTTGCCACCCTGCCTTACTATGGCCTCGGCCACCCTGCCCACGCACTCGTCCACGGTCTTGACCGCCTTCTTGGTGGCGGGGATGATGCCGGTGTGGCCAACCATGTCGCAGTTGGCGAAGTTCAGAATGATCACGTCGTACTTGCTCTCGTTGATAAGC
>JAFPYA010000369.1 GCA_017412445.1 Clostridia bacterium | reverse complement strand
CGAGGGGCTCAGCCGCATGATGAAGGGCGTGAGCGAAATTCAGCATGCAATACCGGATTTGCCGGTGCTGGGCAGTGCGTTTTCGTATCTGAGGGGCTTTGCGCCCAGCCTTGCAAGCGGCATGGTGGGCGGCGGACATTGCGCGCTGGCGGGCTTTGGACGTTTGGCCTTCGCAAACCCCGATTTTGTAAATCAGCTCAGGGACAAGGGCGCGTTCAAGCCCGCCTGCGTCACCTGCGGAGGCTGCGCCGTGCTGCTCAGAGCCGGGCGCCCCGCGGGCTGCATAGTCAACGACAGGGAGGTATACAAGCTGTGAAGTACGCGTTTGTGACGGGCTCCTCGCGCGGAATAGGCCGCGCCATCGCCGACAGGCTGCACGCGGCGGGCTATACGGTGCTCTATTCCTCCTCGCGCGCCGAGCGTCCGGCGGATCTGCCTTCGGACAGGGAATTCATAAAGTGCGACATATCCGATTCAGGCGACAGGCAGGCCGCTTTTGACTATATTCGGTCGCATTTCGGCCGCCTCGATGTGATGGTGAACAACGCGGGCGTCGCGCCTCTCGTCAGGCAGGACATACTTCTCATGACTGAGGAGAGCTTCGACCGGGTGATAAGCATAAACCTCAAGGGCACGCTCTTTATGTGTCAGCAGGCGGCAAAGCTGATGCTTGAGCAGCCCAAGGGCGAGGCGCAGCCCCGCATAATCAACATAGGCAGCGTGTCGGCCTACGCCTCGTCCACGGCGCGCGGCGAATACTGCATAAGCAAGGCGGGCATAGGCATGGTCACTCAGCTCATGGCGGACAGGCTCGCGGCGGAGGGCATACCTGTGTTTGAGGTGCGCCCCGGCATAATCGCCACGGACATGACCGCGAAGGTGCACGAAAAGTATGATAAAATGATAAAGGACGGGCTTTTGCCCATACCCCGCTTCGGCGAGCCCGACGACGTGGCGAAGATGGTCGAGGCCTGCTGCACGGGACTGATGGATTACGCGGCGGGACAGGTGCTCAACGCCGACGGCGGCTTCAGCCTGAGGCGGCTGTAAACGGGAGGCGCGCGTGGAGTATATTTCATTAAATACGCTCGTCGTGGGCAGCGGCGCGGCGGGGCTCAGAGCCGCCGAGTGCCTGCACGATCTGGGTGTAAAGGACGCGGCGATAGTAACCGAAAGCATAGAGGCGGGCACGAGCCTGAACACGGGCAGCGACAAGCAGACCTATTACAAGCTGTCCCTTTCGGGCAGCGACCCCGACAGCGTGCGCGTGATGGCGGGGACGCTCTTTAACGGGCAGGCCGTGGACGGTGACAACGCGCTGTGCGAGGCGGCAGCATCTGCGGGCAGCTTCTACCATCTGGCGGCGCTGGGCGTGCCCTTCCCCACGAACGCATACGGCGAGTACGTGGGCTACAAGACCGACCACGACCCGCACAGGAGGGCTACCGGCGCGGGGCCTTACACCAGCAGGCTCATGGCGCAGGTGCTGAGGCGCAGCGTCGTTTCAAAGGGTATAAAAATCTACGATCGCCTGCAGGCGATACGGCTTCTCACGCATGAAGGGCGCGCCGTAGGCCTTATCTGCCTGAACCTCGGCAAGCTTGAAAACGAAAAAGAGAGGTACGTTTGCTTTCGCGCCGCGAACATAGTTTGGGCGACGGGCGGCCCTGCCGACATGTACTTAAACAGCGTCTATCCCATAAGCCAGCGCGGCGCAACGGGCGTGGCGCTCGAG
Organism: Clostridia bacterium; assembly: GCA_017412445.1. Taxonomy (GTDB): domain Bacteria; phylum Bacillota; class Clostridia; order Christensenellales; family Aristaeellaceae; genus RUG14130. The sequence continues at coordinate 1,076 of JAFPYA010000369.1, read as the reverse complement.
GCGGGCGCAGCTGGCCAGAACCTGACCGAGTGGCAGTTCGGCCTGTCCTCGCTTGCGCCCAGATGGAACGTGTCCGGCTCTTACATGCAGGCGCTGCCCCGCGTTTACTCGACCGAAAAGGACCTATCGGACGAGAGGGAGTTTTTGACGGGCGGCTTTGAGACCGAAGGCGAAATGCTCACCATGCTTTTTCTCAAGGGCTACCAGTGGCCGTTTGACGCGCGCAAGGCATTAAACGGCTCTACGCGCATTGACCTGCTTGCTCACAGGGAGCAGATGAGGGGCCGCCGCATATTTCTGGATTACACCAAAAATCCGGGAGGAGGCAAACTCGATTTCAGCCTGCTTTCAAACGAGGCGCGCTCGTACCTCGAAGGCGCGGACGCCTGCCTTCAAACGCCCATCGAGCGCCTGAAGCAGTTGAACCTGCCCGCCTTCGAGTTTTACAGGGAACACGGCGTGGATCTGGAAAGACAGCCCCTCGAGATCGCGCTGTGCGTGCAGCACAACAACGGCGGGCTGGCGGTGGACAAAAACTGGCAGACGAGCATACGGGGGCTTTACGCCGCAGGCGAGGCCGCGGGCACGCACGGCGTGTACCGTCCCGGCGGCAGCGCGCTGAACGCCGGCCAGTGCGGGGCGCTGAGAGCCGCTGAGGCTATATCCGAGAGCAAAAGCGAGATGCCGGACGAAGCATGCTTTATCCGCGTTCTCGATGAAGCGATTAAGGCGCTTAAAGCAAAGGAAGCCGCGTGGAAGCGCGGCGGCACAGACCTTGAAGCCTTCTATCGCGAAGCGCGCGCGGACATGGACATGAACGCGGGCACGGTCAGAAGCGCCGAGGGCCTACGGCAGCTCAAGGAGCGTATAGATGCTCGCCGCGCCGCGCGTGTGCGCGTTAAAGACCCGTGCGAGCTGCCCGAGGCCTACCGCATGGAGCAGACGCTTCTGACTCAGAAGGTATACGTTGAGGCCATGCAAAACTACCTTGAGTCGGGCGGGCGTTCTCGCGGCAGCACCCTCTACACCGACCCCAAGGGAGAGAAGCCTGCGGGCTTCCCCGAGGAATACCGCTT
>JAFPYA010000368.1 GCA_017412445.1 Clostridia bacterium | reverse complement strand
TGGACGGCCATCGCCTGCTTTGACGAATAATGCATAGGTTTTTTATAGACAATTCAAGCATAGTTGACGGCGCGGCGGCACTCAGCGCTGAGGAAAGCCGCCACGCCTTAAAAGTATTGCGCCTTGAGGACGGCGACCCTGTTGAGGCGCTGGACGGCGCGGGCGGCGCGAGGCTCGGCACGCTCAAAGTGCGGGGCGAAAACGCCTTTATTGAATTGGGCGAGGCGCTTTCCTCAACCGAGGCGCCGGTCTCGTTTACGCTCTACATGGGCATCCCCAAGGGCGAAAAGCTGGAGCTCATCGCGCAAAAGCTGACAGAGCTGGGCGCGGCGCGCCTGATTCCGGTCAGAATGGAGAGGTGCATAGCCAAAATCGCGCCTGATGAAGCCGAAAGGAAGCTTCAGCGCCCGCGCCGCATATCGAGAGAGGCTCAGAAGCAATCCGGCAGGCAGAGCGAGATGGAGATCTGCGAGCCAGTGGACTTCAAGCTTTTGCCCGAAATGATAAAGCGCCACCAGAAAACCTTCCTCCTCTGGGAGAACGCCCGGGGGCGGCGGCTCTGGGATGAAAGACAGGCCTATGAAGACCTGACCGACATCGCCTGCATAGTCGGCGCCGAGGGCGGCATAACCGAGGCGGAGGCGGGCGCGCTCAGCGAGGCGGGCGCGGTGCCTGTAACGCTGGGGCCCAGAATACTCAGAGCCGAGACCGCGGCCATCGCCTGCGCGGCGGAGGTTATGACGCTGTGGGGGGATATCTGACATGCCCACGATTGCCGTAAAGACGCTGGGCTGCAAGGTGAACCAGTACGACACAGAGGCGATGCTCGAGCTGTTTGAGAAGGCGGGCTACGAAAGCGTGCCCTTCGAGGCTGAGGCCGACGTGTATCTGGTGAACACCTGCACGGTGACCGGCACGGGCGACAGCAAGAGCTTAAAGCTCATACGCCGCCTGAACCGCGAGCACCCGCAAAGTGCAATTATTGCGGCGGGCTGCCTCACCCAAAGGGCGCCCGAAAAGTTGAAGCTGCCGGGCGTAAGGCTGCTGGTAGGCGTGCAGAGGCGCGGCGAGGTGGTCGAATTGCTTAAGCAGGCCATACGCGAAAACCGCCTTATCGACGCCACTGCGCCGCTTGAGAACGCGTCTTTTGAAAATCTGTCCGTGTCGCGCCATGAAGGCAAAACCCGCGCCACGATGAAGATACAGGAGGGCTGCAACCGCTATTGCAGCTACTGCATAATTCCATATGTCAGAGGTCCCGTGCGCTCGATGCCGCTGTGCGCCGTCGAGAAGGAAGCCGCAAGGCTCAGGGAGAACGGCTATAAGGAGATAGTGGTCACGGGCATACATCTGGCCTCATATGGGCTGGATACGGGAGAAAGCCTGCTCGACGCGCTGAAAATCGTATCGGGCTCGGCCGAAAGGATAAGGCTGGGTTCGCTCGAGCCCCGCGTGGCAAACGACGGGTTTGCGCGCGCTCTGAGCCAAATCCCCGGCATATGCGATCAGTTTCACCTGTCGCTGCAAAGCGGCTGCGACGAGACGCTTAGGCGCATGAACCGCAGGTACACCGCAGAGGAGTATCTCTCGGCCTGCGAAAGCCTGCGCCGCTATTTTCCCTCCTGCGCCATAACCACGGACGTGATAGTGGGCTTCCCGGGCGAGACGGACGAGGCTTTTGAGGAAAGCTGCGCGTTCGTCAGGCGCGCAAGGCTGGCAAGGCTTCACGTTTTTCCGTATTCGAGGCGCAGCGGCACAGTCGCCGACAAGCTGCCTACTCAGGTGCCCGAGGAAGTCAAAAAGCTCAGATGCGAAAAGCTTATCGCCATAGGGAACACTTTGGAGGAGGCTTACGTCAAAGAGACTGTGGGGCAGATCAGAAACGTGCTGCTCGAGACCCCGGCGCCTGACGGAAGCGCCGAGGGCCACCTCGAAAACTATGTGCGCTGCCGCGTCAGGGCTCAGGCAGGCGAAATAAAGCGCGTGCGCATTGTCTCCGCGCAGGACACGCTCACTTACGGCGAAATTATTGAATGAGGTGATTAAAATGGACGACTGCCTGTTTTGCAAGATCATAAAGGGCGAAATCCCTTCCGCAAAGGTATACGAGGACGACAAGGTGTACGCCTTCAGGGACATCAATCCTCAGGCGAAGGTGCACGTGCTTGTGGTGCCCAAGGCGCACTTCAGCGACCTGTGCGACATCACCGCGAAGGATACCGGCCTCACCGGCTATCTGTTCAAAAAGTGCGCCGACATCGCCGCTTCCGAGGGGCTTACGAACGGCTTTCGCATTATCAGCAACTGCGGCGCAGACGCCTGCCAGAGCGTAAAACACTTCCATGTGCACGTACTAGGCGGCGAACAGCTCAGCGACAAAATGGGTTAATAAACAAAATATAACCGCCTTTTCATAAGCTTAAGATAAAAACGGCTTGACTAAGACGGCCGGTTGGGGTATAATAACACAGTAGCGCACCCCATGCTACATTGGCAAGCGCCATCTAAACGCGAGGGGAGGGAAAACAAATGTCTGAAGTTCATGTACATGATAATGAATCTCTTGAGAGCGCTCTGAGAAGATTCAAGCGCCTGACCGCGCGCAGCGGCATCCTGGCTGAAGCCAGAAAGCGTGAGCATTACGAAAAGCCCAGTGTAAAGCGCAAGAAGAAGGCTGAAGCAGCCCGTAAGCGTAAGTACTGATTCTTTGCGTATGTGCCCCTTTGCAACATGCAGCAAAGGGGCGTATTTTTAATAATTAGCCTATTAATTCCATACCAATCTTTATTACCTTATCCGGGCGCACCGCGCCTTTATACTTGCATACCGTTTACAACTATAGATTTTCTATGGCTTAATTATATTTGGGAGGCTTCATGGATACAAGCTATCTGTATACAAAAACCACGGAGCAATTAAAGCTTTTGGCCAAACAGGAGGGCGTAAAGCTGCCCTCGGGCGCGTCAAAGGCAAAAATTATAGCCCTGCTTGAGGCGGCAAAAAACGCCACCGGCAGCGAAAACAGCGCTCCCGATGCCGCTGAACAAAAAACCGAAACAGAAAAAAAGCCTCGCGTTAAGGCCAAGGCGGATACGCCTGAGGCGGCGCCCAAAAAGCGCGGGCGTCCCGCGGGCAGCAGGAAAAAGACTGATGCCGCGCCTGAAGAGAAAAAGGAGGCGCCGGGCGCAGAAAAAGCGGCCTCAGAGGTTTTGCAGTCTGAGGCGCAGGCCGAAGCAAAGCCTGCAAAGCGCGTAGGCCGCCCGCGCAAAAACCCCGTAAAAGCGGCCAAGAAAGCCGCTCCGGTTGTTGAGCAAAAGGAAAATAACGACACCGGGGCCGCAGAGGCGGCAGGCGAAAAGGAAAGCATCCCCGCAATTGAAAATACATCCAGGGCCGCCGCGGCCGCACGTGAAGAGGTAAAGGGCGAAGCAGCAGACGGCGCCGAGAATGCTATGCCCGAGGCCGCACAAGTGACTTCCAAAACCGAAGAAAACAAGGAAAATGCGGCAGACGCCGAGGACTCCGGCGAAGAGAAGGACTCATCTGAGGAAGAAAGAAGCGACAACGGCGAAAAGCCTGCCGAGGCCGAAAAACCCGCCGACAGCGAAAAGAGCGCTCCCGCGGGCGATTGGGGCGAGGGCAAGGGCGTGCTTGAAATTCTGCCCGACGGTTACGGCTTTTTGAGAGCCGAAAACTGCCTGCCGGGCACAAAGGATGTATATCTTTCCCAGACCCAGATAAGGCGCTTTAACTTAAGAAACGGCGACTACATCACCGGCAAGACCCGCCCGCAGAGGGACGGCGACCGCTACGAGGGCATGATCTTCGTCAGCACGGTCAACGGCATGAGCGCCGACGCCGCGCGTCGCCGCCCGCGCTTTGAGGAGCTTACGCCAATATTCCCCAATTCGCGCCTGTCGCTGGAAAACCCCTTGGGCAGCACGGATCTTGCGCTTCGCACGATAGACCTGATCGCGCCCATAGGCAAGGGTCAGCGCGGCCTGATAGTTTCGCCGCCCAAGGCCGGAAAAACTGTGCTGCTCAAGCTCATCGCAAACGCCATCACCGCCAATTATCCGGGCGTGGAGCTGATGGTGCTGCTTATAGACGAGCGCCCCGAAGAGGTCACCGACATGCAGCGCTCAACTCACGGCGAGGTGTTCTATTCCACATTTGACGAAGCGCCCGAAAACCACACCCGCTTAAGCGAAATGGTGCTTGACAAGGCGATGCGTCAGGTGGAGATGGGCAAGGACGTCGTGATACTGCTCGACTCAATTACCAGACTTGCCAGAGCCTATAACCTCGTTATTCCGCCTACCGGCAGGTCGCTCAGCGGCGGTCTCGACCCGGGAGCGCTGTTAAAGCCCAAAAAATTCTTCGGCGCGGCCCGAAACATAGAGTTCGGCGGCAGCCTCACCATAATCGCAACCGCCCTCGTCGACACGGGCAGCCGCCTGGACGACATCATATACGAGGAATTCAAGGGCACCGGCAACATGGAGCTGCATCTGGACAGGCGCCTGTCCGAACGTCGCATTTTCCCCGCCATAGACATAAACCGCAGCGGCACCCGCAGGGACGACCTGCTCTATACGCCCGAGGAAGCGCAGGGCGCGCTGCTTCTGCGCCGCTCGATAGCCAACGGCAGCACCCAGGACGCGACCGAGCAGCTTATGATGCTTATGGAGCGCACGCCCAACAACGAACAGCTCCTTTCACGCTTGAAAGGCTGGCTGGCCGCGATAGGGAAATGAATGTGAGACTGTAAAATAACACACAATGAATAACTGCTTACTTGCCGTACGGCGGGTAAGCGGTCTTTTTTGATGCCGCTTGCAGAAAACAATCCCATGCATTGCAGATGAGAAAAACGGGTTTGCTTAAGTTGCCGAAGCAAATGCTCTATATAATTGGACTCTTCAGTTGAATGGCAAAACGGAATGTGTTATAATATATGCAAAGAACGACCTAAATAAGATTGATTGGATAAAGACCCACGAAATATACGCGAGAAACGTCTTGCATCATGTAAGGAGAAACGCCGGAAAGGAGAAACTTGCATATGACCGCGGCTCCAAACAGAAAACGCTTGATTATCGGTCTCGTTGCTGCATTGACAGCAATCATCGCTATAGTAGTTTTTTATAATACCATGCTGTTTCACCCGGATAAGAAGGTCAACCGCATCGAGGTTGAATTGGACGGAGTGCGCAGTACCGCAGACAAAATGCAGATGGCGGAGATATTGAAGGACTTCAATAATTCATTCAAATTCTCCGACGGCGGGAGTGAACCATGGACCTGCGGCATCGACGAAGAAAAATTCGCCGTCTTTCTGTACTGCGATGATGAGCTGCTGTACAAATTCGCGCCGGTGATAGACGGCTGTGCGTCGTTTGAATGCTGCTATAATGCGTTTGGACGTGACAATTTTTTTATCGGCTGCGAGCAGGCCAAAAAGACAGTCACTTTGATGACGGGTAATCCCGGTTTAATGAGCCGATATGATTGACAATTGTTTAGCTGTATAAGAAGCAGATTTTCTCTCGCAGTCAAAGGCAACAGTCGATTTGCCCGGGCAGAGCTCAAGGTATGCGGCCTCACTCCAAAGCGTGCACTCCGCCTTACTGACGATTGCTTGCGAATTTGTTAATGTTCCCTTGACAATTCATACAGTTTGAGTATAATTATTATGATGAAACTTGGTCAAAAGGCCGGGTTTATAGAAAGGAAGAGTGTACCATGAAAAAATTACTCGCGCTTGCATTGGTGCTGGTGATGGCTCTGTCCATGCTCCCCGCCGCAATGGGTGAGGAGAGCGTGGCCGATATCATCGCTCAGGCTCAGACCATGACCAATGAAGAACTGTACAAAAAGGCCATTGAAGAATCCAACGGCAAGACCTTTAACGCGGTAGGCAACTCCAGCCGCGGCAAGTCCGTGCTGCCCCTCTTCATCGAAGAGCTGCAGAAGATAGATCCCTCCTACACGCTGGAATTCAGCTGGCAGCAGCCCAAGAACAACAACATCTTCGCCCAGCTGGACGCCGATGTGAACAGCGCCAACCATGAGATTTCCATGACCCTGATTCAGGACGGCAACCAGATCCAGAGCAAGATGCTGGATACCGGTTACCTGCTGAACTTCGTTCCCAAGGAGTGGGCTGAGGCCGAGGACGTGGCCAAGGAAAACAACGAGAATCCTCTCGCTCTGCAGACGCTGAACAAGGTCTTCATGTTCAACAACCTCGGCGATAAGACCTACACCAACATGTGGGATTTCGTGGCTGACGGCGAAGCACCCCTGTTCATGG
>JAFPYA010000367.1 GCA_017412445.1 Clostridia bacterium | reverse complement strand
CTTTGTTTTGCAATTTCAATGGCTGCATTGATGATCATGTCTTTCGTGATCCTTGTTTTTGGCGGCACGCACACTTCCCTCCTCCTGCATTATAACGATTGTTATGTAACGATAATTATTATACATGCTTTTCTGCGTTTGTCAATACAAAATGTCAAAATAGACACCCGGTTTTTCCGAGTGCCTTAATAAAAGTCCGAAGGGAGGCAGCTTCCTTACGAAGCGCCTCCCTTTTGCGTCCGTTTTTTGTTTCACGTGAAACCTTACAGCTTGGTTATCATTTTGCCTATGCCGAATATGTCGCCCAGGGAGCTGTTTGTGAAGAAGCGGCCGAGGGCGGAGCCGTCGAGCATTTTTGCCATGAAGTCGTTGCCTTCGACCTCGAGGGGCTTAAAGAGCACCTGCAGCGCGGCGACGGTTATGCAGATGACCGCGTAGCCGCGAACGAGACCCAGCACGCCGCCCAATAGGCCGTCGACCACCTTGAGCTTGGGCATGCGCACGACGTTGTTTATGAGGTTCACAATCAGCATCAGCGCGGCGTAGGCCAGCACGAACACCACCACGAAGGACAGCGTATGGTACCAGTTTTCCCAGTTCAGACCCTCGGTTTCAAAGTTGGTCTTGAGCCAGGAGCTGAAGTCGCTCTCTATAAAGCTCGCGGCCAGCGAACCCTCAAGCGCCTTGGCTATAAGAAACGCGCCCACCATGGCGACGCAGGCCAAAGCAGAGGTTATGAGCCCCTTTTGCATGCCTGAAATGAAGGCAATAAGCAGTATCACCAGAAATACCACGTCCAAAATACCCATTGAGAAACCTCCTAAGTGTATATATTGCGTTTATTTGTCAGTATATTCGGGAAGCTCTATCACGTAGACGCTGCTGCCGCTCGTGACCACGGCGTACCTTTCGGCCGTTATGCCAAGTACGTCGTCCACGTTTACGGGCATGCGGTAGATCTGCGAGGTCTTTACGCCGAAGGAGCCCACCGCGAGGTATGAGCCGCTGAAGCCGTAAATGGTGCTGTCGTAGGCGGCAAGGCAGGTGCAGGCCACGGGGAAGTGCAGGTACATTTCGCTCTGACCCTTTATGCAGCGGATGTCCTTTATGGCGGCCACGTCGCCCACCTGCGTGTTTGCGGCAAAGAGCATAAGCGGGTTTTCGCTCACCGTGTCCACCGCCTCAAGGTGCCAGCCGTAGACGGTCTTGCGCTCGGAGACCTTTTCGCTGCCCGTGTAGTCGTACACGTTCAGGTTGCGGGTGCCAACGGCGCAAATGTTGCTTGAGCGGAACATCACCTTGTATATCACCTGCTCCATGTTGCTTATGGAGCCGGTTTCGCGGCGGCCGGGCTTGTAGGTGGATATCTTGCAGGTGGGGATGGAGCCGGAGGAGTCCAGCGTCATTATCCAGAACAGCTCGCGCCCGTGAAAGAAGCCGCAGTCCAGCACGGTGACGCCGTCAAAGTCTGTGAGCGTGTCTATGACGTTGCCGTAGAGGTCGGTAAGCAGCACCGTGCTTGAGTGCTCGGGGCCCGCCACCACCGCGGCGTACACGTCGCCCACTACGCCGTAGATAATGTCGTTTGAGGCGCTCACGTTGCCCACTACCACGCCGTTTTTGATGTCCAGTATCTGCATGCGGGTGCCGCGCCACACGGCCACGCCGTTAGAGCTCACCTTGAAGTTCGAGGAGCGGTCCACGCCCGTGTTCCATATGAACTTGCCGCTGTGGCTCACACAGTGCAGGCTGCCCGCCTCGAGGTAGTATATGTATTCGTCCTCGACCTGTACGTCGCCGGACGAGGTGGTGGAGAGCCTCACCGCGCTTTCGAGCGCCACGCTCTTTGACGAGACGCTTATGAGCGCTATCAGAAACGCCACCACGCAGACAAGCGCGCTCAAGAGTATGCCCTGCAAACGGCTCAGCGGCCTGTCCAGATCGAAATTCATAGGGTGTTCAAAATCCTCCAAGGTTTGTAAAGCGTTTTACACTATTCCGCTTGTGTATGCGCTGCATTTGTATTATAATAAAAAAATCCAAACTATGCAACACGTAAAACGCAAATTTATTAGTAATCCTTAGAAAATAAGGGGTCAAAGGGCGATTTGCTTAACCTTAGCTTAAAAAAGGAAGGACTATGAAGGCTAAACGGCGGACAAAGGGCGGCTTAACGGCGTTTTTGCTGGTGACGGTGCTGTTGACCGGCCTGTTTTTGTACGGCGTGATAAACGCGCGCACCGTGCGCGTGGTCTACGGCGAGGTGAAGCTGAAGAACCTCGACTACAGGCTGGACGGCGTGAAGATACTGTATCTGAGCGACCTGAACATCTCCTCCGCCTCTGAGGCGGAGCACGCGGCAAGGCTGGTGGAGCGCCTGAGCGCGCTTAAGCCCGACATAATTCTGATAGGCGGCGACATAACCGACACGGATCTGCTTTGCACCGTAAGGCAGCTGCTGGGCATAAGCACCTCTCAGCAGGAAAGCGACAATTTGCTCAGCGCAAGGGATTTGTTTTTGCGCCGCATCGACGAGCTTCATGTGCCCGGCGGCATACTGGCGGTGACGGGCGAGAGCGATTTGCCGCTTACCGACATGGAAAAGAGCCGCCACAACGTGTTTTTCCTCGAGGACAGCGGCGTAAACGTGACGCTAAACGGCGCGGTGCTGCCCGTCTACGGCGGCAGATCCGCCGCCTTCAACCTGAGCGGCTCGGGCGTGTCGCCCATGATAATAATGTTTCACGACCCCCGCCTCTACGGCAGCGCGGCGCTCAGGGCCAGCGAAAGAAACTCGGAGCCCGGCAGCTACCTTATGCTCAGCGGCCATCTGCTCGAGGGGCAGATAAGAATAGGCGGCCTTCACCTCTACGAGGACGCCTTGTGTGAGCAGTTTCCCACCGACAAAAACGGCGTATACTCCGACGGCAGCGGCATGAAGATGCTGATAGGCAGCGGCATAGGCGCAAAGACGCTGCCCGTAAGGATAGGCACCGCGCCAAAGGCGTACCTGATTACGCTGAGAGCCTCGAGAACGTAAAGCAGCATTTTTAACACACGCCCCCCTTTTTTCAGGCGAATGATAAAGAATTTTCTCAAAAAGTACGGCTGGAACTACATTCCGGGAGTGGCACTGATGATACTGTGCTCCTGGATACAGACGCGAGCGCCTCTGGCCCTCGGCAACGCGGTGAACGAGGCGGTAAAGCGCGACTGGCAGCTGTTTTTTCGCTACACCCTTTCCATTTTATTCATAGCTCTGGGCGTGTTCGTCACGCGCTTTGGCTGGCGCTGGTTCGTGATAAGAACCAGCCGCGAGATGGAGGTGTACCTGCGCGACAGGCTGTTTACCCACCTGCTGAACCTGCCGGTGGGCTTCTATACCACAACGCGCAGCGGCGACCTCATGGCCTACGCGATAAACGACGTAAACGCGGTAAGGCTGCTGTTTGGCATGGTGTTTGCCCAGTTCATAAACGCCGTTTCCTCGCTCATATTCTCTATAGGGGAGATGAGCGCGGGCATACACGCCCGCCTCACGGTGTTTTCGCTTCTGCCCGTGCCGCTGGCGCTGGTGATAGTGCTGGGGCTGGGGGCGCTGGTGCGAAAGCGGGCAAAGTACGCGCAGGACATGTTCTCGGTGATCTCAGGCCACGTGCAGGAGAACATAAACGGCATGCGCGTAATAAAGGCCTTCGCGCAGGAGGACAGGCAGTATAACGACTACGAGAAGGAAAGCCTCGAAAAGATGCGCGCCAACAGGCGCTGGTATTTTGCCTCGGCGTGGATGGACCCGCTTATAAAGACGGTGTTCGGCTTAAGCTGCGCAATAGGCCTCATCTACGGCGGCAATCTGGTGATGCAGGGCACCATAGGCCTGAACGAATACATCGCCTTCAACTCCTATCTCACGATGATTTCAAGCCCCATAATGATGATAGGCCGCGTGAACAACAACCTGCAAAGGGGGCTCGCCGGCTACAGGCGCATAAAGACGCTTATGGACGTGCCCGAGGTGAGCGCGTTCGACATGCAGGACGACAAAAAGCCCATTTCGCCCGAAATCCGCGCGAAAAACCTCTCCTTTGGCTATAATTCGGACAATCCCGCGCTTGCAAACGTGAGTTTTTCGCTCGAAAAGGGCAAAATGCTGGGCATCGTGGGCCCGACGGGCGCGGGCAAGACCACGTTGTTCAACCTGATACTGAAGCTGTACCCCTGCCCGCGCGGGCAGCTGTTCGTGGGCGGCAGGGACGTAAACGACATACCCGCCGTGTCGCTCAGGAGCAAAATAGGCTACGTGCCTCAGGACGGCTTCCTCTTTGACGAGAGCATAGAGGAAAACGTGCGCTTCTTCTCGGACGCCACAAGGGAGGATATAGAAAGATACCTCGATATCGCGGGCATGAAGGGCGACATAGCGCGCATGAGCGAGGGACTTGCGACTATGTGCGGTGAAAGAGGCAACCACCTTTCTGGCGGGCAGAGGCAGAGGGTCGCGCTGGCGAGAGCGCTCGTCAGAAAACCCGAGATACTGCTGCTGGACGACACGCTCTCGGCGGTAGACAACGACACCGAAAAGCGCATACTTCAAAACCTCAAAACCGAATTAAAGGATCGCTCCTGCATCACCATATCCCACAGGCTCAGCGCCGTCGAGGCCGCGGACGAGATAATAGTGCTCGACGAGGGCGGCATAAAGGAGCGCGGCACCCATTCCCAGCTGCTTGAAATGGGCGGCATATACGCCCATATGTATGAACTGCAGCAGAAGGGAGAGAGCCATGACTGAGCCCCGCTCCACCCAAAAGCGCTCAAGCGCCGTGTGGCTATTGAGCCTCATGAAGCCCTACAGGCTGAAGCTCCTTTTGGCGGGCGCGCTTATAATACTTGCAAACCTTGCCGAATTGATAAAGCCCCGCATCTACGCCACCATCATAGACGACTTTCTGCCCTCGGCGGCGGGCGGGGCGGCGGCGGGCGCTGCGGGCGGCTTTCTCAGGGGCACGATAACCGGGCTTGGCATAAGCTATTTTGCAATAATCCTCATTTCGGCCGCGTCCTCAATGCTGCAGTCCCGCATTATAACCTCGGTGTGCCAGAAAATACTGCATACTACGCGCATGAGGCTCTTCAGCCATATACACAAAATGAAGCTCAGCGACCTTGACGATATGGGCAGCGGCCGCCTGCTCACCCGCGCCACGAACGACGTGGAGGCGCTGGACGAGTTTTACGGCGACGTGATGAGCGGCCTGTTCAGGGACATATTCCTGCTGAGCGGCATAGTGGTGATGATGCTCTCGATGAACGTGCGGCTCGCGCTCGCGGGCTTTGCCGCCCTGCCGCTGATAGTGCTCATAACCGTGCTGTGCCGCGGCGCGCTCAGGCGCAACTTCGTAAAGATGAAGGCGATAATAGGCAAAATCAACGGCTTCATCGCCGAAAGCCTGAGCGGAATCAGCGTGATAAAGAGCTTTTCGCGCACGGCGGAAAAGTGCCGCCAGCTCTACGGGCTCGACCGCGACTACCGCAAGACCACCATGTTTCAGGTGTTCATGAACGGCATACTGCGCCCTGTGATGGAGGTGGTGAACTCCGCGGCCATAGTGTTCGTGCTGCTGATGGGCTTTAAGCTCGCGGGCGCGGAGGCGAATTTCGCCGAGGCGGGCGTGCTGGTGGCCATGACCACGTACATAAAGCAGTTCTTTGAGCCCATAAACGACCTTGCCGAAAAGTACAACACCGTGCAGTCCTCCCTCGTGTCCGCCGAGCGCATACGCTCGCTGCTTGAAAAGGAAAAGGACCTCGAAAGGGACGAGCCGAACGCGTATTCGGGCACCATAAGGGGCGAGGTGGAGTTCAGGGACGTGTGGTTCGGCTACGACCCCGCTAACCCCGTGCTCAAGGGGCTTTCCTTCCACGTGCGCCCGGGCGAGAGGGTGGCGTTCGTGGGCGCGACAGGCGCGGGTAAGACCACTATAATCTCGCTGCTTTCGCGCTTTTATACGGTGCAGAAGGGCGAAATACTCATAGACGGCGTGAACGTGAACGATTGGCGGCTCTCCTCGCTCAGAAGCCAGATAGGCGTGGTGCTGCAGGACGTGTTCCTGTTTGTGGGCACGATAGCCGACAACGTGCGCGTGCACGCGGAGATAAGCGACGAGGAGGTGGAGCGCGCGCTTTCGCTCAGCCGGGCGGACAGCTTCGTAAGCAAGCTCCCGGAGGGCATACACCACACGGTCTCGGAGCGCGGCGCGTCCTTCTCCACGGGCGAAAGGCAGCTGATTTCCTTCGCCCGCGCAATCGCCCACAAGCCCGCGCTGCTCGTGCTGGACGAGGCCACCGCGAACATAGACTCCGACACCGAGGAGCTGATTCAGGCCTCGATAGACGCGATCTCCCGCGGCAAAACCTCCATTTTCATCGCCCACCGCCTGGGCACCATACGCTTTTGCGACAGGATATATTACCTCGAAAACGGCGCAGTGGCCGAAAGCGGCGCCCACGACGAGCTGATGCAATTGAACGGCAAATACGCCGCACTGATAAGATCGGGAAAGGACGAAATAAGCGTTACGCCGCGTCCGGAATGAAAACAGGCGTAATTCCGGAAAACCGCGCATGGGCGACACGGCCTCAAGGGGAAGGCTCTCCAAAAGGCTTCTCGCCTGCGGGCTCGGTCACGGTTCGGCTCTTGATGTCCACTGGACATCAATTCACTACCGAACCGCGCTTCGCGCCCTTGAGGGGAAGCTGTCGGCCGCAGGCTGACTGATGAGGTGGCCGTCTCCCCTCATTATCTGAAATATCAACCGCCCAATCTCTTCCTCCTTGCACATCCGCTATGGACATATTCAAAAAGGCGTGCTATAATTCCTCTATCACACACTATGCGGAGGCTTAAATGAAAACATTCGACGGCTTTATGAAGGGCGTGAACCTCGGCGGCTGGCTGAGCCAGTGCGACTACAGCTGGGAGCGCTTAAACGGCTTTATCACCGAAAAGGACATAGCGAGCATCGCCTCGTGGGGGCTCGACCACGTGCGCCTGCCCATAGACTACAACGTGCTGGAGGCGGAGGGCGGCTACAGCCCCGAAGGCTTCGGCCACGTGCAAAGGGCGGTGGACTGGTGCAAAAGGTACGGCCTGAATATTGTGCTCGATCTTCACAAGACCGCGGGCTTCTCGTTCCACGCGGGCTACGCCGAGAACGGCTTTTTCGACAGCCCTGCGCTGCAGGAGAGGTTCTGCGCGCTCTGGGAGCAGATAGCGTGTATGTTCGGCGACGACCCTGAGCATATCGCCTTTGAGCTATTGAACGAGGTGACCGACAAAAGCTACATGCCCAAGTGGATGGAGATAGCAAAGGCGGCGTTTGAGCGCATACGCGCGCACGCGCCCGAGACCAGGATACTGCTTGGCGGCTACTGGAACAACTCGGTCGAGGCGGTAAAGGATCTGGACGCGCCGTGGGACGAAAACGTGGTGTACAATTTCCACTGCTACGACCCCATGCTCTTCACCCACCAGAGGGCAAGCTGGGTGCGGAACACGGACGTGAACCGCGACGTGAGCTACCTTGAAAGCAGCGCGGATGAAAAATATTTCGAGGAGCGCTTCGCTTCGGCGCTCGACGCCGCCCAAACGCGGGGCGCGGCGCTGTACTGCGGCGAATACGGAGTGATAGAAAACGCGACCCCCGAGGACACGCTAAAGTGGTACAAGGCCATAAACGCGGTTTTGACCAGGCACAATATAGCCCGCGCGGCCTGGAGCTACAAGCAGATGAACTTCGGCCTCAGCGATAAAAGGCTGGACGGGGTTAGGAAAGAGCTGATAAAGTACCTGTAACCGAATACCGAAAACCGAATAAAAAGACGCCCGGCGCACAAAAGCGCCGGGCGGGTTGTTTAAATAAGGGGAAATTCAAGGCTTTTGAGGGAATCGGATGATGAGCTGCCGGAAGTGAGCAGTCAACTGCGGCGGGACGGAGGGGGGAAATGGCAGGAGGAAGGACACCTCATCAGTCAGCCTATCGGCTGACAGCTTCCCCTCAAGGGGAAGCCTTTTGGTAGCCTTCCCCTGGAGGGCGCGAAGCGCGGTTCGGGGGTGAATTGACGTCCAGTGGACGTCAAGAGCCGAACCGTGACCGAGCCCGCAGGCGAGAAGGTGCCCCGTAGGGGCGGATGAGGTGGCGGCCTTCTTCTGTCACCGCGACCGGCGTCGAAGCCTTTTTATTCTATCGTCAGCTCCGCGTCCTTCCTCAGCACTTCCTGCGCCATCTTTTCGCGCATCTGGTGGAGCCTGTCTGCCAGCGCCTCGTCGGTCACCGCCAAAATCTGGGCGGCAAGCAGCGCGGCGTTCTTGCTGCCGTCTATCGCAACCGTGGCTACGGGTATGCCGGAGGGCATCTGCACGGTGCTCAAAAGCGCGTCAAGCCCGTCGAGGGTGGAGCTCTTTACGGGAATGCCTATCACCGGCAGCGTGGTCCTCGCCGCCAGCGCCCCCGCAAGGTGCGCCGCCTTGCCCGCCGCCGCGATTATGGCGCCAAAGCCGTTTTTGCGGGCATTCAAAGCAAACTCCGCGGCCGCGTCCGGCGTCCTGTGGGCGGAAAACACGTGGGCCTCAAAGGGAATGTCCAATTCCTTAAGCTGCTCAAAGCAGCCCTTGAGCACGGGCAAATCGCTGTTTGAGCCCATTATAACCGCAATCTTCTTCATAAAAACCTCTTTCAAAACGTTTCTTTAACAAAAAATACAGAGCATGACAAAGCGTCATGCTCTTATATACATGTATTTGTTTCGCCGTCAAAGCTGCGCGCAGGCTCGTTTCGGAGCGCTCTTGCCATAAATTATCCGCCTTTCCGAACAATCACCTATATTATATACGCCATATTGTTCAAAGTCAAGCAGTGCGCAAAAAGTTAAACAATGCCCATGTATGCACATAAAAACCGCCGCGTGTCGGCAAATTACGCAAAAAATTGAACTTATTTCAAACAAACCGCATTAAAACGATGCGCGCTTTACAAATAATAAATGTTCGTGTTTTGGTATAAACATGCAGGCGCGGCGGAAGACGTCCGCGCGCCCGCCGCCGAATAATAAAAATATGGAGATCTGCGGGCTGAAGACGGCGAGAAAAGCGCCGCCCGCCGCGCCGCAGGATCGATAAGCAGCCGCCTTAATACAGCGCCCGCCGGCATCATCTTCTTCCCGCGCCGCCGCCGGAGGAGCGGCCGCCGCCTGAGCTTCCTCCGCCGAAGCCGGAGCGCCCGCCCGTGGAATGCCCTGCGCCCGAGCGTCCTCCGCCTGAATATCCGCCTCTTGAGCGCCCGCCCGGGCCGCTGTCCCCGTCCGACGTCAACGCTGCCTCGAGGGCTATCCTTAAAACGAAAAGCAGCACCCTTCCGAGCAATATGAACGTGAAGGCAAGTATGTTCCTTATCACCCTGCCGGTGCTGGGGTCTCTGAATACGGAGACGGTCTGGGTATTTGTGACCGTGTTAGTCTAGTTTAATATTTTCATTTCGCAGCCGCTCTGGGGCAGCAGATCCGCGTTTATGCGCCGCCTCGCGCCCATGCTGTGGTAGATCACGGCGTATATGAGCCACGACATAAGCAGGCAGGGAATAAGAGCGACGGCGCTCACCAAAAGCCTTTGGCTAAGCGTCGGCGCGTTCATGCCCCATACGCCCTGGCATAAAAGCATCAGAAGCGCAAATAGCAGCGTGAATACCGCCGCGCGCTTCAGGCGGGATATGGGCCTCGGGCCCGCGACCTCGCCGGTCTGACCGTTGACCATGTAAAGGTAGCTTTTTCTCCCGCTCGCGCATTCCACCGTGTACACGGGCAGAAGCGCGGTGCTTGAGGCCACGTCCGTAAAGTCGAGCCCGTGCGACTCAAGCCCGTACTCGTACCAGCCCGGCTGCTGCGCGGCTATGCAGCCGCTCATTATGTAGGCGGCGTTGTGCTTCGCCCTTTCCACGCATTCCTCAAGGGGCGTGTCGGCCTCGAGCGCCGTCGCGCCGTCGTCTTGTATTATCGCGTCGTCAGCGTCCGTCATTTTTTCAAAGTCGAAGGGCGCCATGCGCTCCATAAGCTGATCGTCGATGCGGCTGCTCATGTCTATGGGTATGAGGCTGAATTCGGATCTGACGTCGCTTTTGCAGATATAGCTTTCGCTAAGGTTGTTCAGGCGTTCCGCCTCGTAGCGCAGCCTTTTGAACTTCACCTCCACGCTGCCCTCCGCCTTCAGGTCCACGAGCGCAGAGGGCACGTAATACCTGTTCACATGCGCGCCCGCCGTAAGCAGCGCCGGCGCAGCGAAAAACCCGCCCGCGTATTTTCTTACGCGCTTTTTCGCCTCTTTTTCGCTTATCTCAAAGCGCACCATCTTTTTCGGCCCATCCGCCCGCGTCATATTCGCGCCCCCTCTGTCCGCTTTTGACTTATTATATAATAAACCGCCCCGCAAATCAATATTTCAAGCGACATATCCCCGGCATAAAAGCGCGGTTTTGTTAAAACGGGCGGCACCGTTTTTCTAAGTAAAACCTTTCCTTTATCCCTTGCCCCTTCCCGCTTTTCGTGGTACAATACCATAGGAAATTTATGAGTATTCAAAGGAGATATATATGAAATTAGGCGTGGTCGGTCTGCCCAACGTGGGCAAGAGCACTTTGTTTAACGCCATCACCTGCGCGGGCGCGCAGGCGGCTAACTATCCCTTCTGCACCATCGAGCCCAACACAGGCGTGGTGGCGGTGCCCGACGAGCGGCTGGACGTACTTGCGGAAATGTACCATCCCGAAAAGTACACGCCCGCCGTGCTTGAGTTTGTGGACATCGCGGGTCTCGTGAAGGGCGCAAGCAAGGGCGAGGGGCTCGGCAACAAGTTTTTGAGCCACATACGCGAGGTGGACGCGATTGTGCACGTGGTGCGCTGCTTTGAGGACGAAAACGTCATCCACGTGGACGGCAGCGTGGACCCCGTCAGAGATATAGAGACCATACAGACCGAATTGATTTTGGCGGACATGGAGACCGTCTCAAAGCGCCTGGACAAGGCGCAGCACCTCCTCAAAAACGGCGACAAGAAGTACGCCGACGAGGTCGAAGCGGCAAACATCGTAATGGAGCACTTGAACACCCTGAAGCCCGCAAGAACCGCGCCCCTCACAAAGGATCAGCGCGAAATCGTCGACGGCTGGTTTTTGCTGACGAGCAAAAAGGTGGTCTACGCCGCAAACATAGGCGAGGACGAGGTGGGCGAGGGCAGCGAAGATCTGCCCATGGTAAAAAAGGTAAAGGAGATCGCCGAATCCGAGGGCAGCGAAGTATTGGTTATCTGCGCCAAGCTCGAGGAGGAGATCGCCCAGCTGGACCCCGACGAAAAGCAGGAGTTCCTCGACGAGATGGGCATAGGCAAAAGCGGCCTCGACCGTCTGGTGAAGCTGGGCTATGAGCTGCTGGGCTACATCTCCTTCCTCACCGCGGGCCCGAAAGAGGTGCGCGCCTGGACGATAGTCAAGGGCACAAAGGCGCCTCAGGCCGCGGGCAAAATACACACGGACTTTGAGCGCGGCTTCATACGCGCCGAAATCGTGGCCTACGACGACCTCGTGCGCGAGGGCAGCATGGCCGCCTGCAAGGAGAAGGGCCTAATCCGCTCCGAGGGCAAGGACTACGTGATGAAGGACGGCGACGTGACGCTGTTCAGGTTCAACGTGTAAAAAACGGTTTCAAACATAAAAAAAGGAGGCTGTCATGAACGTAGACGATACGCTGACGCTCAAACGATTTCCCGTTATATTGGAAACGGACTGTAAAAACATCGACAGGGTTTATCCGCTCAAGCAAAAGCAAATATCCGAAATAGCCAAAAGAGCGGGTCTTTTTCCAATCGTCAGGAAAATAACGGTCTTTGGCAGCAGCATCACCGCAAAATGCAATATCGACAGCGACCTTGATTTGTGCATAGACGCCGATATGTCGGACGGCCTGAAAATATTTGAGATGCAAAAGGCGTTCGGCGAGGCCTGCGACTGGAAAATCGATATCGTAATGTATTCCGACATCGGAAAAGCCCTCAGGGAAACCGTTTTAAGGGAAGGGGTCGTGATTTATGAGCAACCTGCTTAAAAGGGCAAGGACGGATATTCAGATTGCTAAAACGCTTATGACAAGCGATTTTAATCCCACAAATGACGTCATGATTACGGATCAGGCTGCCTATCATATTCAGCAAGGAATAGAAAAGGCGCTGAAATACCAGACCGAAATCAGCGGCAGCGATTACAAAAAAATCCATAATCTTATCGGTCTCATCTATGACGTCGAAAAAACGGGACTCGAAGTTTCTGATGAGTTGAAAGCGATGGCTTACCAGATTACCGATTGGGAAGCTTCGAGCAGATACAATGATGATTTTTCGGTAAATCAGGAAGATTTGCTCAAAGCAATTCGTTTATATGAAGAGCTTGAAAAACAGATTCTTGAAAAACTGGAGAATAACCTGAAGAAGGATAGCTGATTCAAATGAACTGTTCCAACACAGAGCTGCTCGCGCCTGCGGGCTCTATGGACGCGCTCAAAAGCGCGGTGCGCTTCGGCGCGGACGCGGTGTATCTGGGCGGCCCGTTTCTGCAGCTGAGGGCGGGCTCGGCGGGCTTCACGATGGAGGACATCGCTTCCGCGGTCAATTATTGCCACGAAAGAAACGTAAAGCTCTACGTCGCGGCGAACTCCTTCGTATACCCCGAGGAGATCAAAAAGATAGCCTATTACGCCGTGTCGCTTAAAGCCGTCTCGGTGGACGCGATGATAGTGAGCGACCTGGGCGCGATACGCGCCATAAAACGCGCCTGCCCGTCTATGGAGGTGCACGTAAGCACTCAGGCCAACTGCATGAACCACGAAAGCGCGCTGGTGTATTACGATTTGGGCGCGCGCCGCGTGGTGCTTGCGCGGGAGACGAGCCTTGAGCAGATTGCCGAAATCAGGCGCAATATCCCCAACGACATGGAGCTTGAGGCCTTCGTGCACGGCGCCATGTGCATGGCGTACTCGGGCAGGTGCATGCTGTCAAGCTACCTCACGAGCCGCTCCGCCAACCGCGGCGGCTGCGCCCAGAGCTGCCGCTGGAAGTTCGCCCTCACCGAGGAAAAGCGCCCCGGCGAGTTTTTCCCGATTGAGGAGGACGACGATGGCGACACCATCCTTTCCTCCTACGACCTGAACGCCCTGCTCGTGCTGGATCAGATAATCGCCTGCGGCGTCACCTCCCTCAAAATAGAGGGGCGCATGAAGACGCCCTACTACGTGGCGGGCGCGGTGGGCGCGTACAGGCGCTACCTCGACGGCGCGGACAAAAACGAGTGCCTGGACGAGCTCGACACCATCAGCCACCGCCCCTACTCCACGGGCTTTTATCTGGGCGAGATAAAGCACTCCCTTCACGCCCCCGCGCACTACTTCAAAACCTGCGACTACATCGGCCGCGTGCTCGGGCGCGAAAACGGCCGCATAACCGTTCAGTTGAAAAACAAGCTCGTCTCAGGCACCCAAATCGAAGCCCTGGTGCCCCACAGAAGCGCCATCCCCTTCACCGCCACCGACCTCAGGGACGAGGCCGGCACCCCGCTTCCCGCCGCCGTAATCCCCGACAGCCTGTTCACGATGTCCGCGCCGGAAGGGATAGAGGAAGGGGACTTTTTGAGGGAGAGGAAGGAGTAGGGAACAGGGAAGAGAGAAAATCTGGCGATACCACTTCTTCTCTCGTAATCCCGTCATCGCCCGACACCTCATCCGCCCCTTCGGGGCACCTTCCCCTCAAGGGGAAGGCTTTCAATGGCTTCCCCTTGAGGGGAAGCTGTCAGCCGTATGGCTGACTGATGAGGTGGAATTCATGGGAACACCGTCATTTCACTTAGCAAACCCAAACAATCAAAAAGGAGAAAAAGCATATGGAGAACACAAATGCAAGCGCCGTCGCGGGCGCGGAGAATGAAACGGAAAACGCGCTCAGGGCGCGCGAAAGGGAGCTGGACCTAAGGGAGCTT
>JAFPYA010000032.1 GCA_017412445.1 Clostridia bacterium | reverse complement strand
GGTTTTCACCTGTATACTTCATCGGCCCGAACGCGCCTTTTCCTTTCCATTGCTGTTCGGCTTTTTCCCCGCACTTTGGACAGCAAGCTTCATTGCGCTTGTCAATGGTTGTAAGCAGTTCAAAATCGTGTCCGCATTTGGTACAGCGATACTGATAAAGCGGCATTGTATAGTCCCCCCCAGATAAAAATATATGCTAATTATATCTCACAATGCTGTATGAAAAAACGGAATATCGCCTGACCGGGAAAATGTATACGGCAAGAGTATTTGCATACGAAGCAGGCGCTCAAATCATTTGCGAACAGCTCCTCAGTAACGCAGGTGTTCTTTGCCGCAGAAGGGATCGGTTGGGGAAATGCCCCGAAAACTGTCCCGACCCATCAGTTTTTCCACCAGCGCATCCAGCGTTTCGGTATTGTTGGAATAGCAGTTTATATAGGTTTTAATCATGGGCACGTCTACCATCTGGTTTTATTGTAGAATAAAAGGTACGGTTTGTCAAGAAAAACGGATCAAATGTTAAAATGTCTTGTTTTTTATGGAAAATATCACCTCGAATCGCCGTGTTAAGTAAGTTGGAATAATAATAGTTTAACAATACTCGTCTTTTTTACAGGCTATTTTGTCCGGAAGTTTTGAATTTACATGGCAAAACTGTCGAAGGAAGTTCGTTACAGAGATGAAGCAAAGAAATCGAGCTGTACCTTGGCAGGAGACGTGAGAAGGAATTATGACCTTTATCTGATGGCTATTCCGGGCGTACTTTACTTTATCATTTTCAAATACTGGCCTATGTACGGTGTGCAGATTGCCTTCAGACAGTACACTTCCGTGCTCGGCATGACGAACAGCCCTTGGGTGGGCATAAAATGGTTTTCTGAATTCTTTTCATCATACCAGTTTTCGACGCTCATCACAAACACCTTCCTTATCAGCCTGTACAGCCTGCTTGTGGGATTTCCGATTCCGATATTACTGGCGCTATTGCTCAATTCCACGACCAGTCTCACATTTAAGAAAACTGTGCAGCTGGTCACATATGCGCCTCATTTCATTTCCACTGTCGTGCTTGTCTCAATGCTGAACGTGTTTTTCGGCCAGTCGTTCGGCTTAGTCAACAACGTAAGGGATATGCTGGGCTTCGAGCGGGTTTTGTATCTGGGGCTTCCTCAATATTTCAGGCATCTGTACGTCTGGTCCGGCGTCTGGCAGAGCATGGGCTGGAACGCGATCATATATATCTCCGCGCTTTCAGGTGTTTCGGGCGAGCTGCATGAAGCCGCGATGGTGGAAGGCGCCAACAAGTTCCAAAGGATACTGCACATCGACGTTCCTCACATTCTGCCCACGGCAACGATTCTTCTGATCATGAACAGCGGCCATCTTCTTTCTGTCGGCTTCGACAAGGTTTACCTCATGCAGAACGCGCAGAACATTCGTCATTCACAGGTGCTTTCCACCTATGTCTATGAGATGGGTATACTGAAAGGCCAGCAGAGCTATTCCACAGCCATAGATTTGTTCAACTCCGTTATTTCATTCGTCATGTTGATTGTCGTCAACAGAATAAGCAGACAGCTGGGCGAAACCAGCCTTTGGTGAGGAGGCGATAATACATGAAAAAGAAAAATGCCATTCGTGATGCGCGGGCGGACCACGTCTATAATGTGATAAATTCTTACCAGCCCGTATACAGCTTTAAGGCGGGCTGACAAAAACAGTGGCGGCGCGTTTGCCGCCCTTTTACTTTCGCAAAAGTTTCGGGCACAAAATTTCCGTTTACTGTTTACTTTTCTGCTTAAACGCGGTATTATATGCATGAAAATACAATATGGGAGGCTCGGGATATGAAAATCACAGGCATCGCGCACACGGCGTACAACGTAACAGACATGAAGGCTTCGCTTGAGTTTTATGTGGGGAAGCTGGGCATGAAGCACGCCTTTTCGATACCCGACAACGACGGGCAGCCGTGGATCGAATATCTGAAGCTGGCGGACGGGCAGTTTATAGAGCTGTTCTACTCCGGCGGCGGCTTTGGCAAAAACCCGAGCTACGCCCATCTGTGCATTCAGGTGCCCTGCTGCGCCGAGGCCGAACAGGAGCTGCGCCTTGCGGGCGTGGAGATAGACGTGCCCACAAAGCAGGGCAAGGACACCAACTGGCAGTGCTGGATACACGACCCCGACGGCAACAAAATCGAAATAATGCAGATCTCCCCCACCTCGCCCCAGGCAATGGCGTAGCTATTGCCGCCGCAAGGCTCAGGCGCATAAAGCGAAAATCCCGCCGAAACGGGATTTTCGCTTTTGTTGTTTGTCATTCGGTATCGAACGCCCTTATCGCCGGCTCACTCAGCAAGCTGCTTGATCACCGTTATATGAACCAGCTCGCCGCGTATGAATACCTTTATGCTGTCGGCCAGACGGCGCAGTATGGACTGCTCATAACGGTCCCATTCGGGGTTCTCGATCAGGCGGTTATAAACGTCCTCGCCGGCTTCGTCCAGCGCGCTGTCATCGGACAGGTCGGGCTTTTTCGCCGCAGCCTGCTCCATCGCGTCGATGAGCCTGCCCAAGAAGCTTGCGGCCGCCTCATTTCGATTGGCTGTGGAGGATGAAATCAGCCGGGAGCGATTCTCGCTGTCGAGTACGGAATTCGTGGTCAGATGCATTTCAAAGCGTTTGCCTTCGGATTCCAGCCAGAAGGAGGCCTTCCTTTCGCCTGTCAGGCTGTGAATCAGGCTCAGCATCTCTTCGGTCATTAGCTGCAGCTGAATCGAGCCCTTTTTATCCACATCCCTGAATTCGGCGGCCTTTCGCGTCTGATAAACCGCTTCGCTGAAGCCTGCGCCCTGATTATCGATTTTTACGACATCCGTTTTCATTCTGTTGGCCTCCCGCACTTATTCGATATGCCTCTTATTCTTCCTGGAACCGAAGCGCGACAGGAACGGCAGGCTCACGCCGCCGGACTTGGACACGATGTCCACCACGACGGCCACCAGCAGCACCAGTCCCAGAACCACCTGCTGCATGGATTGCTGCATGCCCATTATGGACATGCCGTTTTTGATTATGCCCATGGTCAGCGCGCCCACCAGCGCGCCGCCCACGGTGCCTATGCCGCCGTAAGCGGAGGCGCCGCCGATATAGCACGCCGCGATGGCGTTGAGCTCTTCACCCTGTCCCGCGCTGGGGAAGGCGGAGTTGGCGCGCACGGTGAAAGCGAGACCTGCCAGTGCCGCGAGGAAGCCCATGTTGACGTACACAAGGAACAGCATCCTCTGCGTCTTTACGCCCGACAAGCGCGCGGCGTTCACGTTGCCGCCCATGGCGTACAGGTGGCGGCCGGCGACGGTTCTGCCGGTAAAGAAGGAGTAGACCATCAGCACGATGGCGACCGTGATGAGCACGGTGGGCATGCCCTTGTTTTGCGCAAGGGAGTAGAACAGCCACAGGATTACCACCGAAATTACGGCAGTTTTGGCGATCATTATGCCCAACGCCTCCACCTTCTGGCCGTTTGAGACGCGCTTTACTCTCTTTACGATCTGCACGGCGATAAACACGGCGATCAGCACAGAGCCTATTACAAACGTGGTAAAGTTGAAGCTCGAATCAAAGCCGAATGGCTTGCCGAGGAAGTCCGGCAGCGAGGCGCCGAAAACCTTGTTGAAGGCCTCGGGAAAGGGCGCCTTGGTTTCACCATTCAGAAGCACCATCGTAAGGCCGTAGAAGGTGAGCTGTCCGGCGAGGGTGACGACGAAGGCCGGTATCTTCATATAGGCGATCCAAAAGCCCTGCCACGCGCCTATGCAGATGCCGATTAGCAGGCACACGATCATCGCGAGCCATACCGGCATGTTGCCGTCAATTACGAACTTGGCGCAGCAGGCGCCTATGAAGCCCATCACCCTGCCGACGCTCAGGTCTATATTCGCGCTCGACACGATGCACAGCAGCATGCCTGTGGCAAGGATGATGATGTAGGAATACTGATTGATAACGTTGTATATGTTCGCCGGCTTAAGGTTGCTGTAACCGGTGGTCACGAAGAAGAACAGCGTAATCAGCACGAGGGCGATAAGCATCATGTTTTTGTTGGCCACCTTGCCCACGGCCTTGAGGAGCGCGGGATTGATCCGGCCCAGCAGACAGAGCACGCAGATTATCAGCGCCAGACCCGCCAGCCAGTAGCAGTAATCCCAGTTTTCCCTGAAATAGCCCTTCCAGCCCTTTGTGAGCTCCTCGCTGAGGATTGCGCTCTCATTGTCCTCGTCCATCTCGCGTTCAAGCGCGCTGACCTTTTCAAGCTCCTTCTCCATCACCTCGCGGGCGGACTGCGCAACCGTGAACGGCTCAAGCTCGAGGCTTATACCGTTTGCCTCGCAGTCGGCCTTTATGGCGGCCACGGCCTTCTCATACTGCTTGCGCACCGCCGTCTCATTGCTGTCCTTGCTCTCGGTATCGGTGATCTTGCTTATCTTTTTGAGGGCCGCCTTGACCTGATTGTTCACCTTGAACAGGTCGCTGTTGGCCTTCTCCACCGCTTCGCTGTCGTCCGCGCTGTAGCCCTCGTACAGCACTATGTCAGCGCATTTCTTTACGATGGTCTCCATATTCTTGTCGGCATCCGCGCGCTGCTGTTTGGCAGTATCCAGAAAGCCCTTCAGTATGGCTTCGTCGCCGCCCGCCGCCTTGAAAGCCCCGGCATCCGCTTCCATGCGCCCGATATAGCCGTCCATATTGGCAATCGCCTGCTCGGCCGCCATCTTGTAGCCATTGCTCTCGGCCTCGTATTTACGCACGTTGGCGATGTATTTCTCATAGGGCGTCTTTTGAGCCGCATCCAGCCGCTTGCTGAACACCAGCCCCATCGTGCCCGCCGTCACCAGCGCCAGCGTGAGCACGAGCGTGATGATCGTGCCTATCATTGCGCCTTTTTTCATGATTCTATCCCTTCCTTCACTGTAAAGCGTTTTATTCGGCTGCTTTTCCGATACCGGACTTGCTGGATTCCATGATCATTTGCATTATGACCTCCTGACTGGCCTCCTCAACGGGCAGTTCGCCTATAAGCTTGCCCT
>JAFPYA010000366.1 GCA_017412445.1 Clostridia bacterium | reverse complement strand
GAGGGCTTTGTGGAGCCGCACTTCTTCGCGGGCTTTTCGGGCGGGCGCAAAAGCGTGCTGCCGGGCGTCGCGGGGAGAAAGACCGTGCTCTACAACCACAACGCGGGCTTCATCGCCTCAGACATGGCGCGGCAGGGCGTACTTCAGGGCAACCCCATACACAGGGACATGGAGTACGCTGCCCAAAAGGCGGGGCTTAAATTCATACTTAACGTGCTGCTCGACATAGACAAGCGCGTCATCGCCGCCTACGCGGGCGACCCCGTAAAGGCGCACGCGAAGGCCGCTGAAAAATGCCTTGAGGCCACCCGCGTGCCCGCCGTGCCTGCAGACATAGTCGTCACCTCAAACGGCGGCTATCCGCTGGATCAGAACATATACCAGTGCGTGAAAGGGCTGACCGCCGCGGAAAGATGCGTGCGGGAGGGCGGCGTGATAATAATGTGCGCGTCCCTCGGCGACGGAAGCGGCGGCGATGCGTTTTATCATTGGTTTAAGGACAGAAAAGACGCAAGGCAGGTGCTTGACGACATAGCGGGAATCCCCGCCGGTGACACTCGCCCCGATCAGTGGCAGGCGCAGATACTGGCGAGGGTGATGCTCAAAGCGCGCTGCATATTCGTTTCGGACGAAGCAAACCGCCAAACGCTTAACGACATGCATCTGGGCTGGGCGCCAGACGTGAACGCGGCGCTGAATGAGGCCTATGGAATCGCGGGGCGCGGCGCCTCCGTCACGGTGATACCGGACGGCGTGGGCGTTATCGTCCAATGACATCGCACGGGAGAAAATTTATGAAAGAGATCAAAGTCGCCCTCTTCGGCGTTACCGGCTACGCCGCCAACTACGTATACACTCTCGCGCATCCCCTGAGGGAGGGCGTAAGGCTCATAGCGGCGGTCGACCCCTTCGCAAAGGAGTTTGATGCCTGCCCCGTATACGACACGGCACAGGAGATGTTCAGACATCATGCGCCCGACCTCTGCGCCGTGGCGACGCCGATCCACCTGCACGCGGAGCAGGCGATAGAGTGCTTTAAGCACGGAAGCAGCGTGGCGCTGGAAAAGCCCATCGCCGCCGACTGTGCAAGCGCCAAAAACATTCTCAAAGCCCGCGACGAGGCGGGAAAGCTTCTGTCCGTCGGCTTCAACCTCTGCGCGGAAAGCGCAGTGCGCGAGGTGAAAAGGGACGTGGACGAGGGACTTTTCGGAAAACCCCTGTCCTTCAAGTCGCTGGTGCTCTGGCCGCGCGATCGTACCTATTTCAACCGCAGCAGCGGCTGGGCGGGCAAAAAGTATTCGCGGGACGGCAAGCCTGTCTTCGACAGCGTCCTTTCAAACGCCACGGCGCACTACCTGATGAATATGCTCTTCATGGCCTCCAGTCCCATGAAGACGCTCGACTGCCGCACATACCGCGCTAACCCTGTTGAAACCTACGACACCGCAATCATGAAGGGCATGACCGAAAACGGAGCAGACGTGTTTATCGCGGTCAGCCACGCCGTGGAGCCCGAGCGCAGGCAAAACCCGCTGATGCGCTACGAGTTTGAAAACGCTTATCTCACCTTCGGTGTCGTCGGCGGCAACGAAAGGGTTTTCGTGGCGCACTTTAAAGACGGACGCGTAAAGCGCTACGAGGAGAAAACGGATACCTATCAGGCACCCTTCTGGAACATGATTGACGCGCTGCGCGGAAAGGACGTAATCGCCTGCCCCGGCGAAACCGCACTGATGCACGTGGACGCGGTGGAAAAGATGCGTTTGGTGCGCCCGGAGTCGCTGCCGTTTCCCAAAGAGCTCATAAACGAAAAGGACGGCTACACCTTTGTGCCGGGGCTGGCGGACGAGATGTTTGAGCTTTACGAAAAGGCGGAATTGCCTTCAGGCGAAATCCGCACGCTCGGCGGGGTAAACAGGTAATGGACGTATCCGCAAGCGGAGCGGACGCGGTGTTTCGCACCGCCTTTTCGCCCGAATACGACCTGATACAGATAATGCGGGGGCTGAAAAGCGTGCCCGGTACGAACAGCCCCGTGGATTTTCGTCTGGCCGCGCTTACGCGAAAAGGGCAAAGCGACATCTGGCACGCGGACAGGGTGCTTGCGTTTTCCACCGACGAATGCGCGCCTGTAGTTATAAACGGCGAGGACATGGGCGGCAACCACGCCCTGCCCTGCTGCGTCAGGGTCATTTCGCCCGGGCACGGTCTGAACGTGACCCATACGGGCGGCCTCTACAGGGATGAAAGCGGCCTTGGCTTTACGCTTCTTTGCGTTGAAGACGACCAAAGCCTTCTGTTCATTTCCGAAAACACGGGCGCAAGCGAAACCGCTTACGCCTTTGCGGACGAAATAAAGGGCACTCTTATCTCAATTGAAGACAGATCCAAACAGATAAAAACGGACGCTCAGGAGGGCGGCGTGCCGCTTTCTCCCGCCATACGCCATCTGGAGCGCAGCGTCATGTGCCTTAAGGGCGGGGCGTGGCAGCTTCTTAAGGACGAGATCAGGGACTGCGAGGCCGCCGAAATTCGCGAGACCTACGACATTATAAACCCCGCCACGGTCGCCGAAAGCGTGCGAAAAGCGCGCCCATCGGGCGGCTACAAGGTTCAGCCGCCTTTGAATATGGGCAAGGCCATGCTGCGTCACCGCATGACCTACCGCTTTGAAAACGACGGCACGGTCGTATGTCTTTTCGACCATGAGCGCCTTGCGGATGTACAGGCAAACCAATACCTCGGCATAATGCACCAGCTCAGGAGCGACGCCTTCGGCGGCGGCACGGCGCGGCTGATTCCGGGCTTAAAGCCCATCGTTCACGGCGGCCTCAGCATGGATTTTTCGCGCCCGTATATTGTAAGCGAAAGAACTATGCCAAAGGAGCTGCCCCTGACGCGGGACATGTGGCAAGACCCTGCCTGCCCGCCGTGCAGGCAGCTCGACCTGATGCTTGACATGAACGGCAGGGCGAAAATCGCCTTTGCCTCGGGCTTTCTGCCGCTTTTCGATGGAGAGCCCTCCGTGCGCGCGTCAAACATAGGCGACGCGTGCACGCTGGTAAAATCCTGCAAGACCTATCCCACGTTCGCGGGCGGCGCGTCGGGCTTTAATTTAGCGCGCATACGCGGCGCGGCGTACAAAAAATACTTTGTGCCCCAATACGACGACGCGCTTTCCTACACCGTGCCCTTCGGCGGCGACACTTACCTGTACATGGACTTTTTTTCAAACGAAGCGCGAAAAATCGAAATCGAGGCGCCTTGCGGTTCGGCAAGTGAGCTTTCGCCGGGCGTTGAGTGGCGCATGGAGAAGGGACGCATCTCGGCCGCGGCGAAAATAGGCGAATTGTGCCTGAAATTCGGCGGACGCAAATGAAAAACAAAGGCACGGCAGTCATGCAAAAACGCCGTGCCGAAAGCATAAACGGAGGCTGTATATGAAACTCGGGAACGCGGGCAGGCTCGTGCGCGTGGGCGTGACGGGGCTCGGAAACCGCAGCAAGGAGCAGATTCGCTGCCTTTTGTCCATGAAGGACGTTGAGATCGTGTCCGTATGCGACGTGTACGAGGACAGGGCCAGAGACGCGCAGGACGCAATCGAGGGCGCGACGGGCCGCCGCCCTCTGGGCACGACGAATTATCGGGAGCTCAACGCCACCAAGGACATAGAGGCCGTGTTCATATTCACGAGCTGGCAGACGCACATCAGAATCGCCGTGGACGCGATGCGGCGGGGCGTGATACCCGCCATGGAGGTGGGCGGCGCGAACTCGCTCGACGACTGCTGGGAGATGGTGCGCACAAGCGAACAGACGGGCGTGCCGCTTATGCTGCTTGAAAACTGCTGCTACAACCGCGAGGAAATGACGCTGCTGAACATGGTAAAGCAGGGCGTGTTCGGCGAAATAATCCATTGCCGGGGCGGCTATCAGCACGATCTGAGGGATGAGATAGGCAACGGCGACATAAACCGCCACTACCGTCAGGACAACTTCATGCACAGAAACGGCGAGCTCTATCCCACGCATGAGCTGGGGCCTATCGCGCAGTATTTAAACATCAACCGCGGCAACCGCATAGTGATGCTCACCTCAGTATCTTCAAAGTCGGTGGGGCAGGGCGAGTGGATGCGCGTCCATCGCGCAGGGTCTGCGCTTGAAGGCGCGCGCTTCAATCAGGGCGACGTGGTCACCACCGTCATGAAGTGCGCAAACGGCGAAACCATAGCCTTGACCCACGACTGCACGCTGCCGCGCCCCTACTCGCGGGGCGGCTACCTTCAGGGCAGCAAGGGGCTGTGGCTCGAGGACGGGCGCATGCTCTACCTCGAGGGCAGAACGCCACTTGGTAAATACGGCGAGCACGTGTTTGAAACGGACGCGCCCTACATGAAGGAATATCTGCACCCGCTGTGGAGGGAGTACGAGGAGTACGGCCTGCGCGGCGGGCACGGCGGCATGGACTATCTGGCATTGAGGGCCTTTATAGAGTCCATACAGAAGGGCGTTGAGTTCCCGATAGACGTCTACGATGCGGCCACATGGATGGCGGTGACCTGCCTTAGCGAAGCATCCATAGCCACGGGCTCGATGCCTCAGGCTATGCCGGACTTCACAAACGGCCTGTGGGTCAGGCGCCCCCAAAGGCCCGGCGACATATTTTCACTCGACAGGGTATACACAGAAGCATTTGAAGACTGAACACAGGGCGGAAAGGGAATAAGCATGCAGGTTCAAGAGATACTTTCACAGATGACGCTTGAAGAGAAGGCGACAATACTAACTGGCTCTCAGAGCCTCATAACCGCGGGCGTGCCGAGGCTCGGCATTGCGCCCAAAAACGTGGCCGACGGGCCGCACGGCGTCAGGGATTACACCCCCGGCAGCAACTGCACAAATTTGCCCTCGATGTGCGCGCTGGGCGCCACGTGGAGCCGCGAGGCCGCGTATCTCGCGGGCACCACTATAGCCGAGGACTGCAAAAAGCATGACAAGCAGATGCTTCTGGGGCCGGGGCTCAACATAAAGCGCAACGCCCTTTGCGGCCGCAACTTTGAATACGTGAGCGAGGACCCCGTACTGTCCGGCGAAATCGCGGGCCACATGGCCAAGGGGCTTGAGGACGAGGGCATAGGCACGTCTCTTAAGCACTTCGCCGTAAACTCTCAGGAGACCTACCGCACCGAAACCAGCGTTGAGGTGGACGAAAGGACATTGAGAGAGATTTATCTGAGGGGCTTTGAGAGGGCAATCAAAATAGCAAATCCCCAGAGCGTGATGTGCGCCTACAACAAGCTTTCGTCCATCTGGTGCTCCGAAAACCGCATGCTGCTTACGGAGATTCTGAGGGGCGACTGGGGCTTTAAGGGGCTTGTGGTGAGCGACTGGGGCGCGGTGCATCAGGGTGCCAAGGCGGTAAAGGCGGGGCTCGACCTGCGCATGCCGGGCAATCCCGACACTGTGCGCGACGTAAAGGAGGCGCTGGCAAACGGCACCATGACCATGGAAGAGGTGGACACGGCGGCTTCAAGGGTGCTCGAATTCCTTTTAAGGCCCGTGCCCGCATCTGTCGACTACGACAGAAACGTTCAGCACGAAAACGCCCGCCGCGTGGCAAGGGAGAGCATCTGCCTTTTGAGAAACGACAGGGAGCTTTTGCCAATCACCTCCAAAAAGTACAGGCGCATATGCGTGACCGGCGAATACGCGGTGCGTCCCTACATAAACGGTCAGGGCAGCGCGCAGGTGTTCCCCGACCCGGAATACGTGGATTCGCCCCTCGAGTGCCTGAGAAAGCTTTTGCCGGACGTGCAGATAGACTACTTCGACTACCTGCCCCGCCATAAGCCCGACAACATGCTGTGGCACTATTTCAGGGAGAAGATGCCGGGCATAGAGGATTACGATTTGGTGCTGGTGTTTACGGGCGTGTCACCGAGCGACGACAGCGAGGAGTTCGACCGCGGTAGCAATCAGCTGGCGGGCTACATAGAGGACGTATTGAGGAACGTGACATACCACAATCCCAACTGCGTGCTCGTGCTCTCGAGCGGCTGCTCCACCTTCAAAAGCCCCAAGGCCGACCTTTTCCCCGCCATAGTGCAGACTTGGCCGTCGGGCGAGGGCATGGGCATGGCGATAGCCGAGATGCTCTCGGGCAGGCTCAACCCCTCGGGCAAGCTCAGCGAAACCTTCCCAACCCAAATGCGCACCGACCTCGACCTGAACGGCGACGGCCTCAAGCAGGAATACACCGAGAAGTGGCGCGTGGGCTACAGGTATTATGATCTGCACCCGGAGGAGATCTGGTTCCCCTTCGGCCACGGCCTGAGCTATACGCGCTTCGAATACGCGAACCCCGTGCTAGAACAGACCAAAGTCGGTTGGACGCTGAGCTTCGACCTCACAAACGCGGGCGGTATGGACGGCGCGGAGGTGGTGCAACTCTACGTGGGCGACCCCGTATCCACAGTCTCAAAGCCCGTAAAGGAATTAAAGCAGTTTGAAAAAGTGTTCCTCAAGGCAGGCGAGAGCAAAAAAGTCACGTTCAACATAACCGATGAAGACCTTAACTACTTTAACCCGATGCTCCACAAATGGGTCGTTGAGAACGGTGCGTACGATATTTACATTTGCGCCTCGTCGCGCGACGTAAGGCTTAAAGTCAGGCTCGACTATTGCGACCCGGGCTGCTATTCCATGCAGAAGCTTGAGGACGCGATGATAGGCTGAAACTAACCCGAATATACACCCAGGAGGTGCGCTAATGGCGATTAAAGCGTTTGATACGTACAGCGAATACATGCAGGCAGTCAGGCCGCGGATGCGCTTTATGCCCGAGGAGAATCCAAAAGAGTGGCAGGCGCGGGCGCGGGTGAAGCTCAGGGAGATACTGGGCGTGCCCGCCTCGAGCGAGGTCAGCGCAATAAGCGTCGAGTGGACGCATGAGGAAAAGGACCATACCGAGACCCGTTATACATTTGCCAGCGAGCCCGGAGCGGAGGTCGTGTGCCACCTGCTTTTGCCCAGAGACGCAAAGCCCAAATCACTGCCCCTTGCCATCTGCGTGCAGGGTCACGGCACGGGCATGCATATATCGCTCGGCCGCGCGAAATTTGAGGGCGACCGTGAGGACATAGAGGACGGCGACAGGGATTTCGGGCGGCAGGCGCTTAAAAGAGGCTTTGCGGCACTTGCGCTCGAGCAGCGCGCCTTCGGCGAGCGCGGCGCAAAGGAGGACGGGCGGCCTGACTGCCGCCAGAGCGCTATGGCGGCGCTTATGCTGGGGCGCACGCTCATAGGCGACAGATGCCTTGACGTATCGCGGGCGATAGACGCGGTGACAAGCAATTATCCCCAAATCGACACCTCCCGCATCGCCATGATGGGCAATTCCGGCGGCGGCACCACCACCATCTACGCTGCGGCGCTGGATACGCGCATAACGGCGGCGATGCCCTCGTGCGCGCTGTGCGGCTATTACCCCTCGATAGGCGCTCAGGAGCACTGCCTGTGCAATTACATACCCGGCATAATGCAATGGTTCGACATGGGCGACATCGCGGCGCTCATCGCGCCAAGACCCTTGATCGTGGTCAACGGAACCACCGACAGGAGCTTTCCGCTGACCTCAGCGATAGAACAGGTGGCTGTCGCCCGCCGCGTGTACGACAGGATGGGCGCGGGCGAAAAGCTTCGCCACGTAATCGGCCCCGAGGGGCACAGGTTCTACGCCGCGCCTGCGTGGCCGCAGTTCGCCTCGGCCACAGGCTGGATAAAGGAATAGGAGGCCGCAGCTGAGTATGCGTTTTTTTGAGCCTTTTGAGTTGCCAACCGAGCCCGCGATTCCCGCCCTCAGCGTGAACGTAAGGGATTTTGGTGCCGTGCCGGGCGGCGAAGTAAAAAACACAGACGCGATCCGCCGCGCCATAGAGGCAGCTGCACAACAGGGCGGAGGCCGCGTGGTTGTTCCCGAGGGCGTGTGGCTGACCGGCCCGATACACCTTAAATCAAACGTGGAGCTTCACCTTGAAAAGGACTGTGAGGTAAGGTTTTCGACCGACAAGGAGGATTACCTGCCCCCGGCGTTCACGCTCTACGAGGGCATGCGCTGCTATACCTACTCCGCCCAGCTTTACGCCAAGGACTGCCACGACATAGCGGTCACGGGCGAGGGCACGTTCAACGGGCAGGGCTTTGTGTGGTGGTATCTGGCAGCCATGTACCGCAGGGGCGTGGAGGACATGCACGAGGCGGGGCAGACCCACCGCCCGCTCGAGGCGCGCGTGTACGATAAGCCCGAGGATGGCGTGAGGCCGGGACTTTTGCACTTCATTAACTGCCAAAACGTGTTGATCGAGGGCTGTACGTTCTCGTTCAGCCCCTTCTGGACGCTGCACCCGACCTGGTGCGAAAACATTATCGTGAGGAACGTGAAGGTGTTCAACCCCTACGACCACGCGCCCAACACCGATGGCTGCAACTTCGAGGGCTGCCGCCGCGGACTGCTCGACGGCATAGAGGTGGACACAGGCGACGACGCCGTGTGTCTCAAAGCCGGGCGCGACGAGGACGGCCGCGAGGTCAACCGCCCCTGCCGCGACATGGTATTAAGGCGCATACGCGTAAACCGCTGCCACGGCGGCATCACAATCGGCTCGGAGATGAGCGGCGGCGTGGAGAACATATACGTCGAGGACTGCCGCTTCGAAAAGAACTTCATAGGCATATGGATAAAGACCGCCCCTGAGCGCGGCGGGTACGTGAGGAACATTGAGTATCACGACATAAAAATCCGCCACCTCTGGCGCGAGGGCATCTGCTTTACTATGGGCTACTACGTGGACGACTACACGCCCGAGCGTGAAGAATACATTCCCGCCATAGAGAATATTCTTATCGACGGTTTCGACTGCGAAAAATGCCAAACCGGCATAAGCATAAACGGCCTGAGCGGTCATCCCATACGCGGCGCGCATATAGAAAACGCCCGCATCTGCGCTTTGGAAAACGTAAAGACCTCAAACGTTGAAAACCTGTGCATGGAGAACGTGACATTCAAATAAAACAATCGGAGGACAGAAACGTGAAAAAGTTGATTGCACTTATACTGACCGTGCTTGTTGTATGCCTGACGCTCAGCGCCCCGGCGGAGGAAGTGCCGACGACGCCTCTGTACGCCACGGTGGGCGAAGCCATGGAGGACGACGCTGATGGCCGCGTAATAACCGGAGGCATTCCGGGGGAATACTATGCCGTCGTCACTCAGAAGGACGGAAGGTATTACCGCAGCGTAGCGGAATACGACGAGAAGCTGCTCGAGATGGAGGAAGCGCTTGCGCAGCTGGACTACGAGGCGGAGGATTTCTTCGCTCAGCACGATGCAGCGATGGAGGCAATAGACGAGTACATCAAGACCCTTCCGATCGCCTACACCGAGGAGTTCACGGCTGAGCCGCTGACGGACGGGGAAATGGCTGCCCTGACAGGGAAGACCATCTCAGAGCTTACACAAGAGGGCTTTGAGATCGGCTCCAACGGTACGGAAAGCGGCGAAGACGAAGACGAGATCATAATCGTCTATACGCTGCGCTACGGCGTGTTTGACTATGAATGCGTGATGGACGCGGGCTATGAAGAATATGAAGCCGCCAAGGAGAATGAAACTGAGGGCGAGCTGGCGGTGGCGGAGGTAAGGCTGATCGGCATTACCGAGTCGGCCGCAGACAGGCGCTTCCACACGGACGGAACCGTGGAAGAGCCCGAAGACCCCTTCGCGGAGCTGAGCGAGATTATGACCGAGCTAATGGACCTGCTGGAAAAGCTGCAGTCCGGCGAAGAAGCCGATATCGATGAATTCATCGCCGCACTGAAGGCAAAGCATCCTGATTTTGCGGACATGATCGATTTCTATATGGAAATGTATCAGCTGCTCGGCGCGGAAGGCTTTGCTTCGCTTTTGACGCCCGCCGAGTAAAAGCAAATCACACTGCTTGTGAACGTAAAGAGCTGTTTATTCAGCAAATAAAGAAAAGTGAGGTTTCAGTGTGACAACGGATGCAAAAATATTCCATATCGGCGAAATGAATTGGACCGATCTGGGCGGCGGTCATTTGGACAAAGCTATGGTAACAGAGCCTACAACGGGCATGATTGTCAATGTATCATACTACCCCAAGGGGTATACTATGGGCTGGCACAAGCATTCCTGCGCGCATGGAATGTACATAATCGAAGGTGAGATGGACACAAACCTCGGTGTTGTCAAAAAGGGCGAGTTTGTTTGGTTCCCGGCGGACTGTGAAATGGATCACGGCGCAACAGCGACCAAAGACTGCACTTTTCTCTTCATAACAAATGCGCCCTTTGATATAGAGCATTTGGAAAAAAGATAAGAATATCCTATGATGCCGTGCACAATAAAGCGCCGCTTATCGCGGCGCTTTTTAATAGTGTTCGGATGAACCAATAAAGGAAGCAGACAGCCAATGCTTAGAAGCGTCACAGATATTGCCATTATAGTACGAGCGCTGCCATAAACAGGGCAAGTGCGGTTTTACATCTTTTCATTTTGCCTGCGCCTCCATTCAGTCGCCTCACGCTGACGATACCCGGCGTTATGCCTCCGCCTGCGCGCTCTCATCGGCGTCGAGGGTCTCGCCCACGGCGTTCAGTACTTTTACGCGGTTCAGGGTGAAGCGTTTTACGTTCCGCATGAAAAAGCCGGCCTTTACGAGCCTTGGACAGTCGTTCATCATGCCGGGGTCCTCTATATAGCCGTCGCCCATTTCTATCACCACATCGCTGAGCGTCACGCCGTCTATGGGCATTTCGGGCAGACCGTAAAAGAAGCCTGCGCAGGAGGTGCAGCCCCGGGCGCGCACGCCTGAGATCGAAACGTCCTTGAGGCGGGGCGTGCCACCGTCCACGGGCAGCGCGTTTTTGTCCCAGACATGGCGCATGCGCTCGTCGCGGCCCACGTAATAATACATGTTGAACACGAACGGGCTGACCACGTTCTCCATGACCAGATCGCTCATCTGCACGCACTCGACCGTGCCGCCCCGCCCGCGGCGGGTTTTCAGGCGCACGCCCCTGTCAGTGCCGTAAAACACGCAGGAGGACACGACCACGTTCTTTATGCCGCCGCTCATTTCGCTGCCCAGCACCACTCCGCCGTGGCCGCGCAAAAAGTGGCAGCCGGTGATGATTATACGCTCGCAGGCCTCCTTTTCGGGCGTAGTCTCTGTGCCGCTTTTTATGGCGATGCAGTCGTCGCCCACGTCTATCGTGCAGTCCGATATGCGAACGTCCGTGCAGGAATCCGGGTCTATGCCGTCGGTGTTGGGCGACTCGTAGGGGTTCTTTATGTACAGACCGCGAATCACTACGTTTTTGCAGCGCAGGGGATGCACCGTCCACACCGCGGAGTTTATGAGGCGCAGATTTTCAAGCACCACGTCCTCGCACCTGTAGAAAGCCACCAGATGCGGGCGCGGGTGCTCGAGCGAGTGATCGAATACGCGCGGCCACCAGTGATCGCCCTGTCCGTTGAGCGTGCCGCGCCCGGTCAGGGTGACGCGCTTTGCGTCCACGGCGAACACGCAGGGCATGTGCATCATGCATTTTTTGCCTTCGTATTCCATTTCCACGAGCGGGTAGGCGTTTTCGTCTCTGTGAAAGCGCAATTCTGCGCCCGCCTCCACGTCGAGCGCCATGTCGTCGTATAGCCGTACGGGGCCGGTGGGGTACAGCCCTGCGGGCACGTGCAGCGTGCCGCCGCCCTGCCGCCTTAAATCGAATATCGCCTTTTCAAACGCATGCGTCCAGTCGCTGCCCCCGCATGAATATGCTGCGTAGTCGAGTATGTTCATATTTTCGCCTCCCATGGCAAGATTATACCACATCCACCGCGGCATTACCACGAAAAAGCAAAAAAAAGGCGCACAAGTATTTGTGCCCTTCAGGCAGGAATTTTTGTAAAAGTACAGAAGAAAATACAGTTAAAACCGTACCGCAGACCTGACACAAAGGAGGAAGCCATGAGAACATTGGAAAGCTTCGGAAAACTCAGCCTCGGCATATTTCCTACGCCGATCCATAAACTAAACAACATAAGCAAACTGCTTGGGGTGAACGTGTACATCAAGCGCGACGACCTAACCGGTGTGGGGCTGGGCGGCAACAAGGTAAGAAAGCTGGAATACCTGCTTGCGGAGGCGCTGAGGCAGGGCGCGAAGGTGGTATTCACCACCGGCGGCGCGCAGTCCAACCACGCCATGCTCACCGCCGCGTGCGCGGCGAGGATAGGCATCGAGCCGATACTCATACTCAAAAAACGCGGCGTGACGGAAAGGCTCGGCAATCAGCTGCTGGAGCATCTCATGGGCACGGAAGTCCGCTTTATAGACACGGACGATTACGCCGACATTTACGCGGAAATGGACCGG
>JAFPYA010000365.1 GCA_017412445.1 Clostridia bacterium | reverse complement strand
TGGCCATCGCCGCCCTCAGGGCGGGCAAGCACGTGCTTACCGAAAAGCCCATGGCCTCCGAAATAAACGACGCGCTCGAAATGATTCGCGTCGCGGACGAAAGCGAAAAGACGCTGAACGTGATATTCCAGAACCGCTACAACGCCTCCACCGTGGCGCTCAAGCGCATAATAGACAGCGGCGAGGCGGGCAGGCTGATCGGCTCAAGGGCCAGCGTATGCTGGCACCGCACCGCGGATTACTACGCGCAGGGCGAATGGCGCGGCAAGTGGCAAACCGAGGGCGGCGGCGTGCTGATTAACCAGAGCATACACACGCTGGATCTGCTTTCCTACCTCGGCGGCCCCATAAAGCGCGTAAAGGGCAGCATCTCCACCGACCTGCTCGCAGGCGACATAGAGGTTGAGGACAACGCGCACGCCGTGTTTGAGTACGAAAACGGCGCGGTCGGCGTTTTGCACGCCACCAACAACTACGCCGTCAGCGCGCCCATACTGCTCGAGATGAGCTTTGAAAACGGCACCTGGCAGCTCTGGGCGGAAAAGCTGTTCAAGCTCGTGGACGGCGTGCCCACGCTGGTAACTCAGGGCGAAAGCGCGGAAAAGCTCGGTGAAAAGAGCTACTGGGGCGCGAGCCACAAAATACAAATCGAAAAGGTCTACGACGCCATACTCGAAGGCAGGCGCTTCGAAATCGACGGGCGCAGCGCTTTCCCGGCGCTGAACCTCGTTAAAGGCATATACGAATCCTCCGCTACGGGCCAGTGGGTGAACCTCATAAAGGTCTGAGCGGGCGCAAAGGAGGTTATTCCATGAACAAAAAACCGGTTCTCGCGCTGCTGCTTGTGTTCATTGCCGCGCTGGGCGTAATCGCGTTTGCCGAGGACGACCACGTGCACAACTGGAGCGACTACAGCGTGATTAAGGAGCCCACCTGCACCAGCGAAGGGCAGGAGGTAAGGGTATGCACCATTTGCGGCGCGACCGAGGTAGAGACGCTGGCGATGAGCGACCACGAGTTCGGCTCCTGGACGTTCTACAGCGACGAGCAGCACGTGCGCGTGTGCGAGGTGTGCGGCGAGACGGAGCGCGTAAGCCACGACGCGGCGGTCTCAAAGACCGTCTCTCAGGCGGCGGCGAACCGCCTGGGC
Source organism: Clostridia bacterium (assembly GCA_017412445.1). Classification (GTDB taxonomy): domain Bacteria; phylum Bacillota; class Clostridia; order Christensenellales; family Aristaeellaceae; genus RUG14130. Next base: position 1,362 of record JAFPYA010000365.1, on the reverse strand, counting down.
AAGAAGAACATCACCTGCGCGGCCTGCGGCTACAACTACACGCGCCTCGTGTCCGCCTACGACAAGCTGTACTCAATGGAGGGCAGCGACGTGCTGGGCAACGACACCTCCTACATAAAGGTGAACACCATCTCGTTCAGCACGGGCAACTCGAAGCAGCTGACGCTGTACTCCGAGGGCGTGTTTGACCTGTACGCCGCCTCGAACGTCACCGTGGAGCTGTACGCCAACGCCTCAAGCGGCGAGTACCGCGGTCTCAAGCTCACCAGCGGCAAGGCCGTGCTGACCGTTTCGGGCGCGAACGCCGACCTTGAGTTTATTCAGCTTGCTCAGGGCACGTCGCTCTCCATAGAGTTCAAGGACGGCGCGGACAGTCTTGCGATTTCGAGCAGCGAGGCCGACCTTATTTACATAAGCCTCGTGCCCTTAAACGACGCTTCAACGCTCGTGACCATCACCCGCAGCGCGCTTGAAGGAAGCACTTTGAGCACGGCCATGCGCGCCTATACGGCCAATACCGTGAAAATCGAATACGAAAACGGCAATCCAAGCCTTGCGGACGGCACGCTGCTTTACAGCGCCTCGTGGAGCTACAACGCCTCCGCCCGCTCCCTCGCCGCCTCCGCCGAAAGCGGCCGCCTGACCGTGAAGTCCGGCGAAAGCCTGCTTTTGAACGGCGCATCCTCGGGCGTGCTCAGCGCGGGCGACGTGCCCTGGGGCTGGCACGGGGAATACGCCGCGAGCGACGGCGCCTTCACCTACTACACCCCCACCTACACCCTTGAGGGCTACCTGAGCGACATGCCCGTTAAGCCTATGGTTAAGGGCGAGGCCGTGCATAACGTCACTGCCGACGACAACGCGCCCGATAACGGAGGCGACGCGCAAAGCGGCGGCAACTCGGACGCTCCGGTGCCCCGTCAGGTCGAATATCTGAACAGCACGACCGTAATGAGCCAAACGCTGGGCGCTTCGCCGGTGGTGGACATCCGCTTTGAAAACGGCACTTACTCGGTAAGGGTCAGCGTTCTGCCCTCGGGCTATACCCTCGACCGCATACAGTTCGTGCAAAAATACGACGCCGGCAGCATGAGCATCATAAACGCCTTCACCGCCGACGCGTCGTTCGACGTGATAAATTCAAACGGCAGCATAATCGTTACCGTGATACTCAAGGATTCAAAGGGCACCGAGTACAAGTGCGACGCGGGCGCGTTTGAGTATCGCGCATACTAAAAAAGCTACTCGTTTCTGGATATCGGGGCACAGACGCAGCGCAGACTCAGCGACGAAGACATAAAAAGGCAGCTTTTGCGACTTACCGGTGCAGGCAGCGTAAGCCGGTTTCAGGCTTTGGCAAAG
>JAFPYA010000364.1 GCA_017412445.1 Clostridia bacterium | reverse complement strand
GTTGAGCAGCTGCAGCGCGCGCTCCATGCTCAGATAGTACACGGCGCTTTGCGGCTCATCCAGCCACGAGCCCGTGATAACGGGCACCTCCGTCTCCATCACCATGTTCATGTATATGTTTTGGGCGATGGTCGAGATGTCTATGGCGTACATTATCGCCTGGCGCGTGCGCACGTCCGTAAAGATCTCGTTTCTGAGGTTCGGTACAAGCATTTCATAGGTGAGGGTGGAATAGTCCATGCTCGTACGGTCGCTCAGCAGGCGGCTGAGCGCCGCGGTCTGACTGCGCGTGGGCACCGCGTCGACCTCGCCCGTCTGCAGCGCCTGAAGCGCGTCCGACGTCTCGTTGTAGCGGAACACGTACACGGTTTCTACGGTGGGCGCCTTTTTCCACCAGTAGGGGTTCGCGTCCACCTGCACCCACTCGGTGTCGGAATACATGAACCAATACGGCCCCGTGCCCACGGGCAGCGCCATATCCAGCGAGTTCTGCTCGAGCACCGGGAACGTCATCGCGTAGAGCGTGAAATAGCTTTGATATTTGCCGGTGACCTTTATGGTATAGAGGTCGACGACCTCTATGTCTGATATATACGAACAGCGCGTGTAATACGGGCTCGCCGCGCCTATAGCCATTATGTGCTTATAGGTGGCCAGCACGTCCTGCGCGCTTAGGTAATTGCCGTTATGAAACATCACGTTCTGCCTTAAATTGAACGTGTATTCGCGCCCCGAAACCGTGTAATTGAGCGCCAGCTCGCACTTGGGCTTCATGCTGTCGTCAAGCTCTATCACGCTTTCGAACACGAGGCTGTTCAGGCTTATGAGGTCGCGCTGGGTGCAGTAGAGGGGGTTTACGACCGCGCCGCTCTCGTAGACCATGCCGAAGCGGAATTCGCTTTCGTTGGCGGCAAAGGCTCCGGGCATCATCAGCGCGCAGGACAGCGCCAGCGCAAGGCAGACAATACGTTTATACATCAGTCGATAAGTTCCTTTGAAGCCTCAGGCTTCCATGCGGCTAACGCGCTTGAGCAGCGCGTTGTACTGGCTTTGAAGCTCGCCCAGCATCTTTTCGAGGGTTTTGTTGTTGTCTATGACGACGTTGGCTCTTTGCAGCTTTTCCTCCGCGCTCATCTGGCTGCGCACGCGGCTTTGCGCCTGCTCCTCGTCCAACCCGTCCCTTTGCATCAGGCGCTCGAGCTGCACGTCGGCGTCGGTGTTTATGAGCCACGTCTCGTCGCACAGCGCGTCCATGCCGGTTTCAAACAACAGCGGCACGTTAAGGAATATCACCTTTTCGCCGGCCTTTTCGGCATCCTCGACCTCGTCGAGCATGGCTTTTTGTATGGCGGGATGGGTGATGCCGTCGAGTACCCTGCGCTTGTCGTCGTCATTGAAGACCAGGTCGGCCAGCGCCTTGCGGTTGAGCGTGCCGTCATAGTTGAACACCTCGTCGCCGAATTCGCGGCGTATGTCACTGAGCAGCAGCCCCTCCGGGCGCGTAAGAAAATGGGAGATGGCGTCCGCGTCCACGCAGTGAGCGCCCTGACTCACCAGGTATCCGGCTGCCTCGCTCTTGCCCGAGGCTATGCCGCCGGTAAGTCCCACTATGTATATGTTACGGTTTGCACTCATTCCAGTTCCCTCCCATGTTTGTTTCGGCCACCAGCGGGACGCTGAGCTTAACTGCGCTCTCCATGCAGTCCTTGAGCAGCCGAAGCGCTGCCTCCGCCTCGTCGGCGGGAGCCTCCATTATAAGCTCGTCGTGCACCTGAAGTATGAGGCGGGTCTTAAAGCCCTTTTCCCTCAGGGCGTTGAACGTGTTTACCATGGCAATTTTTATTATATCCGCCGCAGTGCCCTGTATGGGGCTGTTCATGGCGGCTCTTTCACCGAAGGAGCGCATCTGGTAGCTGCTCGCCTTGAGCTCGGGCAGATAGCGCCGCCTGCCCATGAGCGTGGTGACGTAGCCCTGCTTTTTGCCAAGAGCCACCTGATTATCCATATAGCGCTTTACCGCGGGATAGCGGGCAAAGTAGCTGTCTATGAAGCCCGCCGCTTCCCTTACGCCGGTGCCCGTGTTTTTGGCAAGGCCGTACTCGCTTATGCCGTATACCACGCCGAAGTTTACCGCCTTGGCGCGGGAGCGCATTTCGGGCGTGACCATGTCTATCGGGATGCCGAAGACCTCTGCGGCGGTGCTTTGGTGTATGTCCTTGCCGCTTTCAAAGGCGCGCTTCATGTTTTCGTCTTCGCTCATAGCCGCCAGTACCCTCAGTTCGATTTGGCTGTAGTCGGCGTCCACAAGCACGCAGCCATCGGCAGGAATGAACGCGCGGCGTATTTCCTTGCCCAAATCCGTGCGAACGGGTATATTCTGCAGGTTGGGCTCGCGCGAGCTTATCCTGCCCGTGCCCGTTACCGCCTGCTCAAAGCGCGTGTGCACGCGGCCGTCCGCGGCTATCTGGCCCAGCAGTCCCTCGACATACGTGCTTTGCAGCTTTTGATACTTACGGTATTCAAGTATGTCCGCGCATATTGGATAGTCGTTTTCGAGCGCCTCAAGCACGTCCGCAGAGGTGCTTGCGTTCTTTTTGCCGCCCGGCACGGGCAGGCGCATCTCGTCAAAGAGCAGCTCCTTGAGCTGTTTGGGCGAATTGAGGTTTATGCTGCGCCCGGCGGTAAGGTATATGCGCTTCGTGATTTCGTCTATGCGCTCGGTGTAAAGGCTTCCGAGCTGCTTAAGATACTCAGGGTCGACCCTGAAGCCCGTGTCCTCCATGCTTTTGAGCACGAAGGCCAAGGGCAGCTCGACCTTTTCGTAAAGCTCCGTAAGAGCGTCGTCGCTCAGCCGTTTTTCTTCCTTTTGCCAAACCTCGAGCAGCGTATGTGCGGGGCAGCCTTCGTCGAGCGGCACGTCCATCATGTCGCACACCGCCTCGATGCGCCTTGCATCGGTCTGCGGGTTTATGGCGTAGGCAGCAAGCATTGTGTCGTTTGCGCGGCCCTCAAACGCGCTTATGTCCGCATCGAGCGCCTTTATGTTGTGAAACACAAACGATGCGTCCTCGTGCGCAAGCATTGCGCCGAGCACGTTTTCAAGCTCGGTTTTTGTGAGCCCCGGGTTTACCAGGTCGCCATCGGCGGGCGCCCAAAACGCTTTTCCGTTATCGGCGGCGAGGGTCAGCCTTTTGCCCAAGTGCAGGGCAATCGTTTTTGCGCCCGCAAAGCCGTCCCTTACGGCTGATGCCATCTCTTGCGCGCTCAACTGCTTTTCGTCTATCGAGGGCGCGTTTACGGTTTCTATGGCCTTCTGTTCGTCTTTTTCAGCTTCGGCGAGCCCCATATCGCCTATCTTTTCGATTATAGTGCGCAGTTTCAGCTTTCTTAACAGTGGCAGTGCCTCCGCAAAGGAGCCGGTTAAGCACTTTTCAAAGTCAAACTCGAGGGGCACATGGCGGTCGATCTCGGCAAGAAAGCGGCTCTTGAGCGCGCTGTCGCGGCCGTCTATTATCTTTTGCCTCATCGCGCCTTTGAGCTCCGCGTCCGCCTTTTCGAGCAGGTTTTCAAGCGTGCCATACTGCACAATCAGCTTTACGGCGGTCTTTTCGCCTATGCCGCTGACGCCTGGTATGTTGTCCGAAGCGTCGCCCATCAGGCTTTTTACGTCGATAAGCTGCTTGGGCTCGAGGTCGTATTTTGCTTTAATCCATTCGGGCGTCACGGTTTCGGTCTCGCTTATGCCCTTTTTGGTGTAGAGTATTGCTGTATATTTGCCCGCCAGCTGGTAGCTGTCGCGGTCGCCCGTGACGATCACGCACTCTATGCTGCTCTCCTCGCACATAAGGCTAACCGTGCCCAGCACGTCGTCGGCCTCATAGCCCTGCTTTTGCAGTATGGGCACGTGCATCAGTTCAAGCAGCTCTTTTACACGGTCTATCTGCCCGCGCATCTCCTCCGGGGTTGGCGCGCGCCCCGCCTTGTAGGCGTCGTACTGCACATGGCGGAAGGTATGGTTGTCCACGTCAAAGGCCACGGCCAGAGCTTGCGGCTTCTCGGTATCCAGCACCTTTAAGAGCATGTTCATAAAGCCGTACACGGCGTTTGTGTATTCGCCCTGGCCGTTATCCATAAGCGGCAGTGCGTGAAATGCCCAGTACAGCAGGCTGTAGCCGTCAATGAGCACGATTTTTTTGTCCATGTAAACCCTCTGGCGCCAATGTATAGTATTATCTGATTTATTATACCGCAAAAGAATTAAAAACGCAAATATTTCAGCTATATGTCAAAGAAGCGTAAAAACAAGTAGCAATTTTGTAAAACAATTCAGGCCTTGGGTGCCTTATTCTGCTCTCTCAGGCTGTCCGCAAGGCGGCTTAAGCGCCTTAAGCGATTGTTCACGCCACTCTTGGTAAGCGGCGGGTCGCACATTTCGCCCAGCTCCTGAAGCGAGGAGTCCGGGTTTTCGAGGCGAAGGGACATGATTTCTCTTGCCCAGTCGGGAATTCTTTCGCTTTTCAGGGCTGAGGCGATATAGCGGATATCCTCCATCTGTGTCGAGGCGGATTTGATAGTGCGCTCTATGTTGTTGTTGTCGCAGTTGGTCTGCCTGTTGGTGCCGTTTTTGATGTCCTTCATTATGCGCACGTTTTCAAGCCTCAGGCGCGCGCCCTGTGCACCCATGAGCGAAAGTATGGTGCTTACGCCCTCGGCGCTCTTTGTGTAGACCACATAGCGGCTGCGGTTGGTGGAGATGCGCGCATTCACGCCCTCGGACAGGCATATGTCCCGTATGCACTTTGCCGCCTCCTCTGACGAAGCGCTTATCGACAGGGCGTACTCCTTGTCGGGGTTCGATACGTAGCCGGTTATAAGGAACGCGCTTTTGAGAAACGCCGCCTTGCAGCAGGGATTTTTGACGATCTCGGAGTTGGGCGCGCTCGCCACGCCGAATAGCGCATTTTCATCCCTGAGCATGAGCTTTTCCATGCTCTCGTCCACGTCCTCATCGCTGAAGCGCAGCTCCACGCCGTTCTGCTCGCCCAGGCGGTTTGTGCTGAGCGTACTGACCAGCGGCGTCACGCCCAGATACTTTTTTATGAGTGAAAAATAATACCTCGACGCGCTCAGGCTCTTTAAGTTGACGCTCAGGCCGTACCTGCCTGCGCCGCGAAAGCTCAGCCCTCCGCTCAAAAATATCGCGGCGCAGATCTCGGCCCTGCGGCAGCAGTCCCAGCGGCTGTCGAGGTGTATAAGCTCCTGCTTTGCCTCCTCGGTGTATGTCATGCGTCGCTCCCTATGATCCTAACTTCGGGTTCAAGGGTCACGCCCGAGGTCTCCAGCACCCTCTCGGTGACGTATTTCATAAGCGCCAGTATATCGGAAGCGGTGGCGCCGCCCCTGTTGATTATAAAGCCCGCGTGCAATGTGCTGACCTCAGCGCTGCCCACGCTCGCGCCCTTGAGGCCCGCCTGCTCTATGAGCGCGCCCGCAAAATAGCCCGTGGGGCGTTTGAAGGTGCTGCCCGCGCTGGGGAAGCTCAGGGGCTGCTTTTCGCGCCGCCTGCGGTTCAATTCGTCCATAAGCGCCTTGATTTCGGCCTTGTCGCCCGGCTTCAACCTGAAATGCGCCCCGGTAACTATTTCGCCGTTTGAAAGCGCGCGGCTTTCCCTGTAGCCCATTTTGAGCTCCTCAATCGGAAGCTCCCTCACTTCGCCGGTGTTCACGTCCATAAGACGCGCCGAGACGGTCACATCGCTCAATTGTCCGCCGTAGGCGCCCGCGTTCATGGCCATGCCGCCGCCCACGCTTCCGGGAATGCCCGAGGCGAATTCAAGGCCGCTGAGCCCTGCCTCATACGCGGCGCCCGCAAGCCTTATAAGCCCGTCGCCCGCCTTGGCGTAAACGTCGTTTGCTTCGATGCGTATGCCCGAAAAGCTTTCGCCCATGAGTATCACGAGCCCCTTTATGCCGCCGTCCCTCACCAGAAGGTTGCTGCCCCTGCCCATAAAAAACACCGGACAGGCGGCCTCCTTCGCCATCAGAAGCGCCTGCGCCAGCTCCTCCTCGCCCGAGGGCAGGAACATGACCTCCGCCGGCCCTCCCACGTGAAAGGTTGTATGGCGGCTCATTGGCTCGTCCTTAAGCAGCCTCTCTTCGGGCAGCCTTACAGCGAAAAAATCGTATAAGCTCACGCGCCCGTCCTCCTAATTCTGTATTACCACGTCTATCCTTCTGAACGTCTGCTCGCTGTAGGCGAGTATCACCACGTCCGGGCGGATTTCCTCCACCCAGTCCTCTATGCCCTTCGAGCTGCTTCTGGGATCGACCGAGTACACTTCCCTCGCCGCGAGCCCCATGAATATGCTGAGGGGAGAGCCGTAGCTGTCCTTAAATACCAGCACTCTGAGATCGTTGTCCGCGTCGTAATTGACCGTGTGCGTCTGGGCGAGGTAGTGGCCGTAGATATAGTAAGCGTTGCTCGAATAGGTCTTGCCTTTATCGGGCTCAAGATTTTTGTAAATTATGGCCGCGTCCTTAAAGCTGCCCGTCTTTTGGCTTTCGGGAGCGCCCAGCTCCTCGTACATGAAGTGCGTTTCGTATTTGGGATACAGCACGTACACGTCGTCGCACTCCACGTACCTGTCCCCCACGCGCCTTGCGAACTCGCCGCTGAGCAGCTTCGGATATACGTCGGCGTCGAAGGCGGCGGGATCGAGCGTTTCGGGATCTACGTCAAAGCCCGCGTCCCTGAGCGTCTTAGCCGCGTCGAAGGCGGTGTATAGCGCCAT